>CAMEIU010000039.1 GCA_945918815.1 uncultured Clostridia bacterium | reverse complement strand
GACTCGAACCGCTGACCCTTCGCACGTCAAGCGAATGCTCTACCAGCTGAGCTAATCGTCCAGAAGCAAGAGTTATTATACAGAGAAAGCGCGCATTTGTCAACAACTTTTTTTATTGGCGGGCATGGAAAATTCTGGACTGGTGCAGTGTAAAAACCTGAAAAAAATTTAGGGGCCGGTTTTGGAAAAAATCACTGGAAAATCGGGCGTGAACGTGGTATTATCTGTCCAATATACCAAATTAGAAAGGGTGGATCCAAATGGCGGGAACGTATGAAAGCTATGCGAGCAAGATCAACCGGAAGCTGCTGAAAAAGCAGCATATTGTGGAAGTGGCTGCCGGGCGGAGACCGGCGGACCTGGTACTGAAAAACGCAACCTATCTGAACGTGTTTGCCAACGAGCTATGCCAGGGCGACATCGCCGTGGCCGAGGGCCTGATTGTCGGCATGGGAGCGTATTCCGGCCATGTGGAATATGATATGGCCGGGCGCATTGTCCTGCCCGGCTTTGTGGACAGCCATATCCATCTGGAGAGCGCGTTGGTCTCTCCCAAGGAGTTTGCCCGGGCGGTGCTGCCCCACGGTACCACCACGGTCATCACCGATCCCCATGAAATTGCCAACGTCATGGGCACCGACGGCATCGACTATATGCTCCAGGCCACCGAGGGCCTGCCCATCGACGTGCGGTTCATGCTGCCCTCCTGCGTACCGGCCACGCCCATGGACGAGTCCGGGGCCGTGCTGGACTACCGGGCCATCGACTCCTTCTATGACCATCCCCGGGTGCAGGGCCTGGCGGAGATGATGAACTTCGTCGGCGTCGTCGCCGCCGACAGCCAGGTGCTGGAGAAAATCGTGGCCGCCCAGGCCCACCATAAAAAAATCGACGGCCACGCCCCGGACCTCCAGGGGAAGAACCTGGACGCCTATGTGGCCGCCGGGGTCTACTCCGACCATGAGTGCTACACCGCCGAGGATGCCATCGCCAAGATTCAGCGGGGCCAGTTCATCATGATCCGCGAGGGCACTGCCGCCCAGAACCTGGACGCCCTCATGCCCCTTTTGACCCCGAAATACGCCGACCGCTGCATGTTCTGTGCCGACGACAAGCATCCCAACGACCTGCTGGAAAAGGGCCACATCGACTACATCTGCAAGCGGGCCATTCAGCAGGGGGCGGACCCCATTCTGACGGTCAAGGTTGCAACCCACAACGCCGCCCGGTATTACCAGCTGAACAACCGCGGCGCCGTGGCCCCCGGTTATCTGGCGGACTTCGCCATCATCGACAACTTCGACCACTTTGAGGTCCAGATGGTCTTCAAGAAAGGCAAGCTCTGCTACGACGGCCAGGTGAAGCCCTTCCCCGAGCCGCAGATCGAGTCCTATCTGGTGGAACGGGCCCACAACACCTTCCATGTGTCGCCCCTGAAGCTGGAGGACTTCCGGGATCCCAGGCCCCGCGGCGTTATCGGCCTGGTGGACGGCGAGATCGTCACCACCGACAACGGCTATGCCTCCCAGGTGGATCTGGAGAAGGACATTCTGAAGATCGCCGTGGTGGAGCGGCACAAGAACACCCGCCACATCGGCATCGGCTACATCCAGGGCTATGGCCTGAAAAAGGGCGCGGTGGCCACCTCCATTTCCCATGACAGCCACAATATCATCGTGGTGGGCACCAACTCCAGGGATATGGCCTTCGCCTGCAACCGCCTGGTGGAGAACCGGGGCGGCATGGTGGTGGCGGACAACGGGCAGGTCACCGCCGAGGTGATCATGGAGATTGCCGGCATCATGTCCGACGCGCCGCTGACCGAGGTCAACGAGAAGCTGGAATACGCCAAAAAGGTGGCCTTCGACCAGGGCGTCAGCCGCGGCATCGACCCGTTCATGACCCTGAGCTTCATGGCCCTCCCGGTGATCCCCAAGCTCCGCCTGACCACAAGAGGCGTCATCGACGTGATTTCCCAGCAGTATATTTGAGATAAATTGGGATTTTGGCTATCGGTTTTAGTAAGTACACGGATTTTTATGACAGGGTTTCGCCCCGCACTGTCATTGCTGTGAAAAAGCCCACACTGTAGGGCGCGGGAAGGTGAATTGCCCGAAGGGCAAGAGAGGCCGGTTTGGACCGCGACCCGACGCGCCGTTGGGCAGTTGGTTATGGGATGCAGCTGCCTGCGAGCGGCACGTCCAGTGGCCGTGCCCTACAGTAAGCTGTACATCAATAATTCCAATTTTCCGGTGCCACCGGCAATAAAATACCCCGGCAGCTGTTGTTCCGGCTGTCGGGGTTATCTGTGTTATTTCACAAACCATTGTCCGTTGATTTGGACGCATTGCACAGTCTGGCCTGTTTCAAATACGTCGCCGGATTGATAGGCCAGGGCGGAGACGAGGCTGCCGTCCACATGGACGCGCAGGGGCTCGCTTTGCTCCACGGCGCCGGAGACAAAGGAGACAATCAGCACCTGCTCAAAGGCCAGGTCGCCGTCCTGATCCAGGACGATGATCTCCGCCGTGCCGGACAGCTGGTCCAGGGCCTGCCGGGACGTGGCCTTGTAGTTGTAATAATAGGCGGCGTCCTCCGCCAGGCGGTAGTCGGTCAGCTGGCACAGCTGCTCCAGCTCGGCCTTGCTGGTGAAGGTGTAGCTGGTGACGCTGGTGGAGGCACAGGGCGTGCCGATGACCTGGCTCCCCTGGACGTAGATGTCCACACAGCGGCCAACCAGGCTCAGGTCCGTGGTCACGGCGAACGCCTTGTGACCGGCCAGCTTGGAGAAGCCCTGCTCCAGCTTGCCGCCGGAGCCCGTCAGATCTGCGTACTCGTTGCCGGTCAGAACGCTGGTGTAGCGCACCACACCGAACCGCTGCTCCAGGTAGGTGACGGGGTTCATGAGGCTGTCCACCGCGTAGACGGGGGTGCCTCCGGCTTCATAGCCTGCCACGGCCAGACATTGGGTGGCGTTGTAGATCAGCAGGCAGGCGTTGTCGCGGCTGATGGGCGCGGCGGGATCCTGGGTGAACCGGGCGTAAATGCCATAGGCGTCGGCGTCCACGGCGGCGCTCCAGTCCGAGCCGGTGTAGCGGTCCGAATCGCTGCCGACGACAACCAGCAGCATCTTCGCCAGCTCCCGGCCTGTGACGGAATCCTGGGGACGGAAGTGGCCCGCCCCGTCGCCGGCGATGATTCCTTTCCCGGCGCAGTAAAGAATGTAATCCGCAGCCCAGCAGCCCTCCAGATCGGAGAACCGGCCGCTGCCGCCGCCGGGCGCTTCTTCACACAAAAGGGCGATGAGCTTGGCGGTCTCCGCCCGGGTGATGGTATTCTCCGGCCGGAAGGAGCCATCGGTGTAGCCGGAAAGCAGGCCCAGGGCCACCAGCAGGGTGACTTCGCTGCGGTTTTCAATTTGTCCCAAATCGGTAAACGGATCCTGCGCTGCCGCCGCCGGAACACAGCGCGCCAGAAGCATACATGCGGTTAAAACAATCGCGGCCATGCGTCGCATATGGGCAACGCTCCCTTCGTGGAAAACTTCGTGCTTGTATCCTACCATGAAAGGTGCGTCAGACGCAACACTACAGGACGATTTGTAACAGAATTGTAATGTTCTGGCCGGATTTTGAAAACTTTTAAGAAAGGATTTGCAGGATCGCGACCAAGCCGTACAGCAGCGGCTGGTGGATGAGATAGATCCAGAGAGACCTCCGGCCGCACCAGCGGAAGAATCGCACCGGGGCGGCCTCGCTGGGAAACCGGGGCAGCAGCGTCTTCTTCTCCCGGTAGACCGTCCGGCCCAAGACTGCCCCCAGCAGGAACCAGCCCAGCTGCGGGAACAGCGGCCAGTAGTCGCCGGACTGGAAGGAGGCGGATTTCAGGCCCAGGGGAAAGAGCCAGCCCGCCTCCACGGTCAGGCCCGCGAACCAATAGCCCAGAACCACCATGACCGCGCCCACAAGGGCCATGGCCCAGGTGGGCAGCTTTTTCAAAAGAGGCCAGAGCATCATGCAGATGCCCAAAAGGTGGAGCACACCGAAGCGGACCACCACGCTGCTGTCGGCCATGCCCAGGGGGACCATGGCCAGGGTCACCAGGGTGACGAGCATACCGCAGCCGAACACGGCCAGACCACGCCGGAAGCTGCGGCGTCCCAGGGTGGCGCAGAGGCCCGACAGCAGGACGAACACCACGCCGCCGTACTGCTGGATGAACAGCAGAACGGGATTGGCATGGATGGACACACCCAGGAAGTAGCTCAGATCAAAGAGCAGATGGATGAGAATGACGCAAAGAATACAGACGCCCCGGAGGGCGTCCAGTTCCCAGATGCGGGAGGCGCGCGGCTGGTCCATGGAGTCTCCTTTCAGACAATAATGAATGAATTATGAAAATTGAAGAATGAATAATTGAGGTGTCCCTTCGGGACGATTTGGAATCATTTTCCGAAGGGAAATACCTCAATTATTCATCATTCATTATTCACTATTCATGATGACTTTATTTATTCTTCTCCGCTTCCTCTTCCTCCAGCGCCCGGTAGGCGACTTTGCCGACCAGGGTCTTGGGCAGCTCGGCGCGGAATTCGATGTCGTAGGGCATGGCGTACTTGGCGATGTGCTGGCGGCAGTAGTCCATCAGCTCCGCCTTGACCTCGTCGGTGGGCTCGATGCCGGGCTTCAATACCACAAAGGCCTTGACCTTCTGCATCTTGTAGGGGTCCTTGACGCCGATGACGCAGGAGAGCAGCACCTTTTCGTGGCCGTCGATGATGTTTTCCAGCTGGCCGGGATAGACGTTGTAGCCGGAGGTAACGATCATCCGCTTGATCCGCTGGGAGAAGTAGACGAAGCCGTCCTCATCCATTTTGCCCAGATCACCGGTGTGTAACCACAGGCGGTTGTCGCTGTGGCGGCGGAGGGTGTTGGCGGTCTCCTCGGGATTGTCCACGTACTTCACCATGACGGAAGGACCGGTCAGGCAGATTTCGCCCTCCACGTTGGCGTCCACCTCTTCGGTGGTGCCGGGCTTGCAGATTTTGTAGTAGGTGTCCGGGAAGGGCACGCCGATGGAGCCGACCCGGTGGTAGTCCTTGGGGGTCAGGCAGGAGGCGGTGACGCACTCGGTCAGGCCGTAGCCCTGGCGAATCTGCACGTTGGCGTTGTGTGCCTTCAGGAAGTCGTCCACCTTCTTTTTCAGCTCGATGGAGAGCGAATCGCCGCCGCAGAACACGCCCTTGAGGCAGCTCAGGTCCGTGCCCTCCAGATTCTCCGCCCGCAGCAGGGCCTCAAACAGGGTGGGCACGCCGGGAATGATGTTGGGCTGCTTTTTAATGAGCAGGTCGGCGTAGGTCTTCACGTTGAATTGGGGCACCAGAATGCAGGTGGCGCCGCCGATGAGGGCCGTGTGGATGCCGATGCCCAGGCCGAAGCCGTGGAAGACCGGCATGACCGACAGCATTTTCAGACCGTCGATGGGGGCGAAGCCGCTGGCCGCGATGGTCTGGAGGCCCAGGGCGTTGAAGTTCAGGTTGCTCAGGAGGATGCCCTTGGTGGTGCCGGTGGTGCCGCCAGAGTAGAGGATGGAAGCGCCGTCGGTGTCCTTGCCGTCGTCGGCGGGCAGGGGCAGCTTCCAGCGGCGGCCTGCCGTCAGGAAGTCGTTCCAGCGGAGGAAGTTGCCCTTGGCGGGCAGCTTGGGCAGCTTACGGCCCTGGGTCAGGCTGTAGCCCACGGCCAGAACGGGGGGCAGCTCGTCCTTGACCCGGGCAACCAGGATGGGCGTGGGCTGTTTCAGGTCGTTCTGGATGGAGGCGACTTTCGGATAGAACTGGTCCAGGGTCAGAATGGCCTTGGAGTGGGAGAAGTCCAGGTAGAACCGAATCTCCCTGGCGGCGGACAGGGGATGAATCATGTTGCTGACGGCCCCGATGCGGTTCAGGGCGTAGAAGCTGTCCACGGCCTGGGGGCAGTTGGGCATGCAGATGGTCACTCGGTCGCCCTTGCGAATGCCCATGGCCAGATAGCTTCGGGCAGTCAGCTCAATGCGCTTGAGGAATTCGGCGTAGGTGGTCTTTTTGCCCATGAATTCATAGGCCACGTTGTTGGGATACTTCTCCCCGGCGGCCTTGACCATCTGGTAGACGGTCAGCTTTGGATATGTCAGATGCGCGGGCGTGTCGCCGTAGAACTTGAGCCACGGCGCAGAGGCGGAAATGGACATGGTGGAACTTCCTTTCACAATTGAAAATTGCCCGTTTTCGGGCGACCCGTAGGGGCGGCACTGTTTGGCCGTGCGCCCGTGCTATGTCTCTTTGTTCAAAAGCCGTGCAATGGGCGGCCGTTGGACCTCCATGGCCCCTTTGGGGCAGAATTCCTGGCAGCAGAAGCAGGTGATGCATTTGTCCCGGTGGATTTTGGGCTTTCCCTGGACCATTTCAATGGCCTTGGCGGGGCAGATGTTGGCGCATTTTTGGCAGCCGACACATTCCTGCGGGGCCACCTGGGGCCGGGGGGCCAGAAGCTTCTGAATGGTCCGGCCCAGGGCTTCTCCGGCCTTGCCGGGGAGCAGGCTGCGGAACAGGGTGCTGCGGGTGGGAGGCAGCTGGAAGGAGGCGGGCCGGAACCGGTCCGGGCTGCCCTGAATTTCCAGGCGTTCCGGGATCAGGTCCCGTTCCCTGGCCGCCGCCTGGGTCAGGACCCGGTCCGGTTCCAGGCCCAGCAGTCCGGCGCAGACTTCGTCCAGGGCGAAGGGGCTCTCCGAGGCCAAAATCAGGCCCAGGGGATGGGGCGTGCCCGCCGTGGGCCCGTTGCCCTCCATGGCCACCACCGCGTCCACCAGATGGAGCCTGGGCTTCCAATATAATTGCAGATCCACCAGCATCCGGGCGAAGTCCATGGCGTCGGGAAACCGGAAGTGGTACTCCGGCTTCATGGTGCCGGGAATGGTCCCGAAAAAGTTCTTCACAGCGGCAGACATGCCCATCATGCCGTGGGTTTTCAGCTTGCAGAAGTTGAGGATTGCATCGCAGCCGTCCAGCCAGGCGGTGTATTGAAAGCTGTGGAGCACCTTGCCCTCCGGGAACGTTCCGGCCTTCTGCCCAAAATCCCGGTTCAGCTCGGCTCCCGCTGCCTCCGCCTGTTCCAGACCGCAGATCCGGTAGACCCGGTCCAGATGGGCGGCGTTGTAGAGGCCGCCGGGGCTGTCGCCGATGACCACGGAGGCGCCCCGCTCTTTCAGAAGAACCGTCAGAGCCGTCAACAATGCCGGATGGGTGGTGGCGGCGGCCTCCGGAGCCATGGCCGACACCAGGTTGGCTTTGATTCCGATCCGCATCCCCGGCTGAACCCAGTCCAGACCGCCCAGCGGTTCCAGGGCGGCCTCCAAAGCCGTCCTGCAATGGCCCAATTCATAATCCGGGCAGGCTTCCAGAACCACGTCCGGCATACATGCGGCCCCCTTTACCGAATTACTTTGAAAATTTGAAGTATCCTCCGGTATTATACCACTGTGATTTTCAATTGACAACCTTGGAAACATTAAGAATTGCTTTCTTTCTGCCGCCTTAGCTGTATTTTTGGCGGAGATTGTTCCCTTTGCCTCTTTACAACTGTGCTGTTTCGAGATAAAATGACGTTATGTGAACCAATCGCATGGAGAGGATTTTGTCTATGGCAATGGACCATTTTGACCCGGAGCTGGACGCGCTTCTGGCGGACGTCCACCGGCTGCTGGACGACGACCAGACGGCCCCCATGACCGCCGATGATGTGAAAATTGACTACGATCAGTTTTATGAGGATCCCGTTCCGGCGCCGCCCAAGGCTTCCAGCCCTTCCAGGCCGTCTGCGCCGGTGTCCGACGAGACCATGATCTACCGCCCCCAGGAGCAGGCCCGGCCCAAGTCCTGGACCGAGACGCAAAAGCTTCCCAAGCATGTGGCGAAATTGCAGCAGAACCAGGAGCAGGCCTATGCCGACTGGCTCTATGAACAGGGCCGCCGCGGCAGCGACGTGCCGCCGCCCTCCCAGCCGCAGAAGCGGAAAAAGAAGCCCGAGTCGGAACCGGAATACGACTATTATGAGGAAGCGCCGGAGCCCAAAGGAAAAAAACACCACTTTTTCCGCAATTTCGTCATCTTCCTGGTGATCCTGGCCCTGGCCCTGGCAGCGGCGGTGCTGCTTGTGCTGCCGAAGCAGCCGAAGGCCTCCACGGGGACCCTGGGCAGCCGCAAGGAGGGCGTTTCCACCATTTTGATTGCCGGTACCGACGCCGGCGGCGTCAGGACCGACACGCTGATTCTCCTGACCGTGGACCAGTCCGGCCGTACGGTGTCTCTGGTCAGCGTGCCCCGGGACACTTTGGTCAACGGCGGCTACACGGTGCCGAAGATCAACTCGGTCTACGGGGCCAACAACGGCGGCGTCGAGGGCATGGATATGGTCATGACCCGGGTGGCCGAGTGCATCGGCTTCCGGCCCGACGGCTATGTGCTCATCGAGCTGGATGCCTTCGTGGACTTCATCGACGCATTGGGCGGCGTGGAGTTCGACGTGCCGGTGGACATGTTCTACAACGATCCCAGTCAGGACCTGTATATCGACCTGAAGGCCGGGACCCGGAAATTGTCCGGCGAGGAGGCCATGGGCCTGGTGCGGTTCCGCAGCGGCTATGCCGACGCGGACCTGGGCCGGGTGCAGGTCCAGCGGCAGTTTCTCTCCGCCGTCATGGACCAGACCGCCAGCCTGAAAGGCGTCCTCAAATCCCCCAAGCTGCTGAACGTGCTCCTGGACAACGCCTATTCCGACATGACCGTGCCCAACTATCTCTGGCTGGCCAGGGCCATTCTGCTGTCGGATCTGAAAAACGTCCAGACCGCCACGCTCCCCGGCAACGCCCGCAATTTCTCCGGCGGCTCCTACTATGTCCTGGACCCCACCTCCGTGGCCCAGACCGTCAACACCTACTGCAACCCCTACCAGAAGGACGTCACGACGGAGGATTTGAATATCCGGCAGGGATAATGAATACAAATCCGTAGGGGCGACCGCAAGGGTCGCCCCTACGGCGGCATAGGACCGCGCACCGATGATTTTCAATTCCATAGGATGGTGTAACATGAACGAAAACGAAACCTTTTACATCGACCCGCACAAATACTACGGCCGTCCAGTCCGGTCCACGGGGCCGGATTCTGCGGCGGATCCCATCGACCGGCTGCCCAAGGAGATGGCCTGCTACGATCTGCTGGATTCCCTGGGCATTCTCTACGCCCGGGTGGACCACAGCCATGCCGACACCATCGGAAACTGTCACGAGGTGGAGCAGGTCCTGGGCTGGCCAATATGTAAGAATCTGTTCCTCTGCAACCGGCAGAAGACCCAGTATTATCTTTTGATGCTGGAGGGTGACAAGGTCTTCAAGACCAAGGATCTGTCCAAGCAGCTGGGGGTCGCCCGGCTGAGCTTCGCCGGTCCCGAGGACATGGAGGCACTGCTTGGCCTGGCTCCCGGCTCCGTCACGGTGCTGGGGCTCATGCACGATACGGAAAACAAGGTCCAGCTGGTCATGGACAAGCCCATTTACGAGGCGGAGCAGGTCTCCTGCCATCCCTGCATCAGCACCTCCACCCTGACCCTGTCCACCCGGGACCTGCTGGACAAGCTGCTCCCGGCCCTCCATCATACGCCCATCGTGGTGGACCTGCCGGACCCGGAGGTGGAATCATGAAAACCGTCTTTGTGACCACGCCGGTGGAGACAAGACACAGGCAGCTGCTGGAGTACGCGGCGGCGGGCCGCTGCCGCCTGGTCTATGCCCAGGACGGCCGTGACGCTTTGGCAGAGGCCGAGGTCGTTCTCGGCGTCGTGCCGCCGGAGGATCTGGCCCGGGCTGAAAAGCTCCAATGGTATCATCTGGTCTGGGCCGGAACGGACCGGTACCGGAAGCAGGATTTTCCGCAAGGGGTGACGTTCACCAACGGCTCCGGGGCCTACGGCGCCATGATCGCCGAGCATATGCTGGCCTGCATCCTGTCTCTGCTGCGGCAGCTGCCCCACTATGCTGCCCTCCAGCGGCAGCACAGCTGGAATCCGGCGTGGCGGGAAGGGACCCTGGAGGGCAAAACGGTCCTGGTTTTGGGAACCGGTGACATCGGCAGTTCCCTGGCCAAGCGGCTCCGGGCCTTTGACTGCCGGATTCTCGGCGCCCGCCGCCGGAGGGAACCGGCGCCATATTTTGATGAAACCTATGCCTTGGCCGATCTGGACAGCCTGCTGCCCCAGGCCGACGTGGTGGCCTGCGCTCTGCCCGGCTCGCCGGAGACGGCGGGCCTCCTGAACCGGGACCGGCTGCTGCTTATGAAGCCGGGAGCCCTCCTGGTCAACTGCGGCCGGGGCAGCCTGATCGTGACCCGGGACCTGATCGAGATCCTGCGCCAGGGCCGCCTGGGCGGCTGCACCCTGGATGTGACCGACCCGGAGCCGCTGCCCCAGGACAGCCCCCTCTGGGACATGGAGAACGTGATCCTCACGCCCCATGTGTCCGGCGGCAGCTTCGGCCACCTGCCGGAGACCGAGGACAAAATCTACCAAATTGCCGCCGACAACCTGTCCCGCTGGCTGGACGGAAGGCCGCTGAGAAACGTGGTCGGTATATAAGAGTCGATCCTTCTCTGCAAATCGGGAAATTGGAATATGACGATGTACAGCACTGGCGCGGGAGCGTCCAAGGCTTCCCCTTGAGGGGAAGCAGTCGCCCTCAAGGGCGGCTGATGAGGTATGCAGAAACATGTTACGTTTTGTAAGAACTTCCGGCGAATTCGCAACCCTTTTCCACCTCATCCGGCGCTTCGCGCCACCTTCCCCTCAAGGGGAAGGCTTTGACCTTCTGTAAATCTAAACAGCTCATTTAATCCCAATTTTCCGCTTTTGCGTCAGCCGGTTGGTACATAAAAAACATTCGCACCCTCGGGGCACGAGGGTGCGATGCATATTTTATTGGCCCGGGGCTCTTTGCTGCAGGTCTGCCAGCACCGGCAATGTCCGGCCGCAGGGGCAGGGCGTGTCGTCCCAGCGGGCCAGGTAGTCCAGAACGACCCGCAGATGGGGCATGGTCTCGCCGATGAGGCAGGTCACGGCCACCAGGCCCAGGCGGCCCGGGGCGGCGGGAGTCCAGGTCTGGGGGTCTAGCAGCTCCACGAGGCAGTTTTCCGCCGTCACATGGAGGTGCCCCTCCGGGCACATGTAGGCAATGACGCCCTCCGGCCGCACGCCGAAATTCTGGGCCACGGGACAGCCGAATACCTGGCTGAGCCGGTCCCGCAAGGCCCGGTCCGCCACGCCCTGGGTCACGGTGACCACCTTCAGAGGCGTTTCCAGCCGGACGTTGGCCGCCGCCATATGCTCCGCCAGAACAGACAGGCCGGAGGCGCTGCCGGAGATGTACTCCGGGCGGAACCGGTCGATGGCCTCCACCGTGGGCAGGACGCTCCGGGGCGTCATGGCGCAGACGGACAGGGTCATCCTGTTTTTCATGTAGGGCTCTTCCTGGAGGATGTAGGGGTCCCGGGGCTTGTCCCACAAAAGCACGCTGCGGCTGCCGTAGGTGACGCCGTACCAGCTCAGGCCCCGCCACCGGGCGGCCTCGTACCGTTCCGTCTGCTCCTGGCTGATATACAGGTCCGCCGGCGGCTGCTCCCCGGGGCCGTAGCGGAAATGGAGCAGATGGGCCTTGTCCGCATTGCGGCTCAGATGCTCCGGCGCCTCCGCCAGAAAATCCGCCATGGGCAGCGGGTCCACGGATTGCAGGCAATCCAGCGGCTCCCGCCGCAGCTCCAGGTCCGTGAAGGGCAGATCGGAGTAGGCCGGTACCTGGGCCCGGCAGAGAAACAGCAGCTCCGAAAGCCGCTGGCGCAGGGCCGCCGCCCGCTGGTCCGGGTCCAGGGTCTCCGTGGCCAGCAGCGCCTTGGTATAGGCCGTCACGCGGTTGTGCTGCAAAAGCGTCATGGCCGGGTAGACGGCGTGCTCGATGTATATTTTTTTGATATCCATAAGGGGCGCGTTCCTTCCAAAACCAATGGTTCCCAATCCTAAAATTCTCTTTCCAACTATACGCAAAACAAGCCCAATTGGCAAGGGGAAAATGGGAAAGAACTGCAAATTTTTTCGGTTTTCCTTGGAAAGAGGGGGAAAATAGCCCTTGACACCGGGACTTAGCTGTGCTATTATCGTATAGCTGATTGCATCAGTACACCCCATCGCGGGTCACGCGGGTGTAGTTCAATGGCAGAACCCCAGCCTTCCAAGCTGGTCGCGTGGGTTCGATTCCCATCACCCGCTCCATATGCGCCAGTAGCTCAGCTGGATAGAGCAACTGCCTTCTAAGCAGTAGGTCAGGGGTTCGAGTCCCTTCTGGCGTGCCAGGCTTTCAAGCCAAATGCCATGCGGTGCAGTGCATCAGAGGATGAATATGGTGGGTGTGGCGCAGTTGGTTAGCGCGCCAGATTGTGGCTCTGGAGGCCGAGGGTTCGAATCCCTTCACCCACCCCATTCCTACATTCGGCCCCGCCTCTGGCGGGGCTGGAGTTTCTGCCTCTCCGCCGGGTTTCCATTGGGATGTAGCCAAGCGGTAAGGCAACGGACTTTGACTCCGTCATGCGTAGGTTCGAATCCTGCCATCCCAGCCATGACCCGCTAGCTCAGTCGGCAGAGCACCTGCCTTTTAAGCAGGGTGTCCGGAGTTCGAATCTCCGGCGGGTCACCAAAAACCTCGAAAGCATTGATTTTTCAAGGCTTTCGAGGTTTTTTCTGTCTTTTGGAAGTGCGCTTAATTTTCCGTGCAAATCAAGGAAGGTAAGGTGTCAGAATCATGGCAAGACAGCGAATCAAAAAAGTTGGAATTTCGGCTACAATCGAAGAGGCGTTTTCTCGCTTCGTAGCCTCTGCAACCGCCCGTGGATTGAGTGAGAAGACCATCCAAACCTACAATCAGCACATTCACAGTATCGGCAAGCATCTGGACTTGTCCATCACCTTTGCAGAGCTGTCGCAAGAGGATTTGGACGGGATGATCGTGTCCATGAGACGGAGCGGGCTGGCGCACAACTCCATTTCCAGTTACACCAGAGTGTTCCGCACGTTCCTGAAATGGTGTCGGGAGCAAGGGCTGACGGATCTGGAGATCCCCCATATGAAAGACAAAGAGACAGTTAAGGAAACTTACACAGATGAAGAACTGCAACTGCTTCTGCGGAAGCCTGCCCGAAAAAGCAGCTTTTGTGAGTATCGGAACTGGGTCATTGAGAACTTCTTCATGAACTGCGGCTGTCGGGCTGCGACTGTCCGCAGTATCCGCAACAAAGATGTGAACTTTGAAAGCGGACAGGTTGTCTTCCGGCACACGAAGAACGGCAAGGTTCAGGTCATTCCTCTGTGTGGGATCATGATAAACATCCTGCGTGATTACATGGTCATTCGCGGCGGAGAACCGAATGACTATCTCTTCCCCAGTGAGTTCGGAGAAATGCTGACAGAGAGTGCGCTGCGGTCTGCCATTGCAGACTACAACAACAGCCGTGGTGTGGAAAAGACAAGCATTCACCTATTCCGGCACACCTTCGCACGGAAATACCTGATTGACTGCGGAGGGGACGCATTCACCCTCCAGAAGCTGTTGGGGCATTCCACGCTGAAAATGACGAAGCATTACTGTTCCATCTTCGATGCTGACATCTCCAAAAACTTTGACCGCTTTTCGCCTTTGGCGCAGATGAACGGGTCTGTCCCAAATTCTGTGTAAACACCGCGAAGCGGTGCAAAATAGAGCC
>CAMEIU010000038.1 GCA_945918815.1 uncultured Clostridia bacterium | reverse complement strand
GCGCTCCTGAAAAACGCCAGCTGGAACGACTACCAGTTCGACGGCGACGGCTTCTATACCACGGGTGACGAGACGTTGGACGGCTATGTGGCCGAGGCCCTGGCGGCCTGCACCACGGAGGATATGACCCGGGAGGAAAAGCTCCGGGCCTGCTACGAATACGTCCGCGATTTCAAATACCTGGGCCGCAACGCCACGCTGCCCAGCACGGTCAAGACCATGCCCATGGAGAACGCCGTGGCCTATGCCAGCAAGATCTTTGAGACCGGCAAGGGCGACTGCTACAACTTCGCCGCGTCCTTCTGCTTCCTGGCAAGGGCCTTGGGCTATGAAGCCACCGCCGTGGTGGGAAGCTGCGGCTATCTGTGGAGCGGTGTGGCCGTTGCCCACGGCTGGGTGGAGATCGTCCTGGATGGAGAGACCTATTTGTTTGATCCGCAGATTGAGAACTACAATCTGCGCGCCGGAATCAGCAACGAGACCCACAGCGCCTATCAGGTGACCTATGGGACCGCGCCGGGCCGGTACTATATATATTGAGAGAAACAGGAGAAACGAGCATGAAGCATATTTGGAAGGTGCTGGCGGGCTGCCTGCTGCTGGCAGCCATGACGGCCTGCGGCACGAAGGCGGAGGAACCTGCCGCGCCGGTGCAGGAGGAAATTGCGGCCCCCGCGGAGGAACCCGCGCCGGTGGAAGCGCCGGAAACGGTGGAAGAACCGGCAGAGCCGGAAACGCCGGCGGAAACCGAGGAACCGGTGGAACCGGAAGCGCCGGAGGAGCCGGAAGAACCGGCCGGCCCCACGGTGGAGGACGCCCTGGCCTTTGTGGATCAGGATGTCAGCGCCCTGTATAAAGCCATCGGCGAGCCTTTGAGCAGCGCCTATGAGGCCTCCTGCGCCGGAGACGGCGACGACGGTATTCTGGAATACGACGGTTTTATCGTCTTCACCTACCGGGAGCCGGACGGCAGCGCCGAAACCGTGGTGGACGCGGAATAAGGAGAGCTTGCCATGAAGAAGATTGCAGCGCTTACCCTGTGCGTTCTGCTGCTGGCGGGCCTGTGCGCCTGCGGCGGCGATTCGGCCTCTTTTACATCGGACGATCTGTCCCTGACGGTCCATGGCAGCGTCGTCACTGTAGAAACGCCGGTGGAGGAGATTCTGTCCCTCCTGGGCCAGGACTACGACTATGCCGAGGCCATTTCCTGCGTCTATGAGGGCATGGACAAGACCTTCGACTACGCGGACGCAACTTTGTATACCTATCCCGACGGCGACGCCGACCGGCTCATGGAGCTGTACTGCACCGGCGACGTGCAGACCGCCAAGGGCCTGGGCCTGGGGGCCTCCAGGGATGACATTGTGAAGCTCTACGGATCGGACTGCAAAGAGGCGGGCAGCGTGCTTGCCTATGAGCTGCCCGTGTCCAGCCCTGAGAATTTGCCCGCCTCCCTGTACTTCCTGCTGAAGGACGGAACCGTGGAGGCCATCGCCATCACGGCGGAGCACCGGGCGGAGTGAGGCGGCCCATGAGAAAATGTGTATGGCTTGCGCCGGTGTTGGCGCTGCTGCTTCTGCTGGCGGCCTGCGGCGGCTATGTGCCAGCGGGAGAACCCACCGGAAACGAGACCCTGGACGCGGATGTGCTGTCCGTACTGGAAGAGGTCTGTGAAACGGGAAACAGCCTGGAGGAAAACGTAAGGGCCGTCTATGACTGGGTGGCGGAAGCCATCACCTACCGGGCCAGCACGGCGGACACCTCCGAGGGCTTTACCGAAGAAGTGACGGAAGAACTGGCGGCGGACATGCTGTCCAAACGCCGGGGCGCCTGCGATGGGGAAGCGGCCCTGATGGCCGTACTCCTTAGACGCATGGGCTGCGAGACAGTCATTGTGGAGGGCCAGTTCCTCCGCGCCGACGGCTCCGAATGGGTGGACCACGCCTGGGTCATCGCCAGGATCGACGGCAGCTATTATCACCTGGACCCACTCTACGGCCGCTATTATGCGGAAAATGATATTGCAAGCTACTGCATGGCCGGTGACAGCTTCCTGGAAGCAACCCACCAATGGGACCGGGAAGCCTATCCCGCCTGCCCGTAAGCGCAGCGCCCTTGTTTTCACTGTAGGATTGCACCGATATTGGTGATCGAGGTTTTCGGGCGGCATATATGCCGCCCCTACAGACGCGCTCGTATCCGCCATCCAAGGAGGCCCTTGATGTTTATTCTGGAATCACTTTCCAACTACGCCAAAACGGACCGGACTGCGCTGATTTATGGAGCTGATTCTCTCAGCTTTGCGGAATTGGAGCGGCAATCCAACGCCTTTGCGGCGTATTTATTGAAAACCTTCGGAGCGGACCGGACGCCGGTGCTGCTCTATGGACATAAAGAACTATCCATTCCCGCTGTCCTGTTCGGCTGCCTGAAGGCGGGTCGGGGCTATGTGCCGGTGGATACCACCTTCCCGCCGGAGCGGGTGCGGCAGATTGCGGAGGAAGTGCAGCCCAAGCTGATCGTGGACCTGTACGGTCTGGGCCTGGCGGCGGAGACCGTATTGGACGGCGCGGCCTTGCGGCAGATCCTGGACGGCCCCGGCGAAGCCTGCCGGGAGACCTGGATCCGGCCGGAGGACGTGGCCTATATGCTCTTCACCTCCGGCTCCACCGGAAAACCAAAGGGCGTGCAGATCACCGCGGCCAACATTGCAGCCTTCCGACAGGGTGTGGCCCCCTGGTTCGACCTGGACCTGGACGGCGGCGTGTTTTTAAATGAAATTTCCTATTCCTTCGATGTGTCGGTCTGCGCCCTGTACTATGCCTTGAGCCGCGGCATGACGCTCTACACCGTGGACAAGCAGACCCTCAACGATCCCAAGCGGCTGTTCGCGGCCCTGCGGGAATCCGACATTGATTTCTGGGTCTCCACCCCTTCCCTGGCGGAGATCTGCGTCCAGTCGGAGCAGTTCTGCCGGGCGCTGCTGCCCAAAGTCCGGGGCTTCGTCTTCTGCGGCGAGGTGCTGACCAAAAAGCTGTGCGGCCAGATGTTCGAGCGGTTCCCCAGCGTGCCGGTGCTCAACGCCTATGGCCCCACGGAGGCCACGGTGCTGGTGACGGCAGCTCAGGTGCTTCCCGCCATGCTGAAAGATTCCAGACCGGTGCCCATCGGCTATGCCTTTGAGAACGTGGAGGCCCGGATTGTGGACCGGGAAGGGAAGACTTTGTCTGCGGGCGAGGCGGGCGAGCTGCTTTTGATCGGCGACAGCGTCAGCCCCGGCTATTTCAAGCGGCCGGAATTGAATGAAAAGGCCTTCTTCCTGGATGAAGCCACGGGCAAGCGGGGCTATCACACGGGCGACCTGTGCTTGATAGACCAGGGTCTCATCTACTATCTGGGCCGTCTGGACGGACAGGTGAAGCTCAACGGCTTCCGGGTGGAGCTGGAGGACGTGGAGAACAATCTGACCCGAGTGGAGAACGTGGCCCGGGCGGCCGTGCTGCCGGTGCTGACCGACGGCAAGGTCACCGCTTTGACGGCCTTCCTGCTGCTGGAGGCGCCGGACGGGCTGCCGTCTTTGCAGCGGTCGAAAAAGATCAAGGCCGCGTTGGCGAAGACGCTGCCGTCCTATATGATTCCCCGAAAATTCGTGGTGGTGGACGCGTTCCCGCTGAACACCAACGGCAAGGTCGATAAAAAGGCTTTGGCCGCCACGCTTTAAGGCAGGAGGCGTTCCATGGACTCCTATCACGGCATTCTGTTCTTCGGCATTTTAATCCTGGTTTCCATTCCGGCTGCGATATTGGGCCTGCGGGGCAAGTCCCTTCGGATCTACGGCTTCCTTGCCACGCTTCTGCTGCTTCTGACGGCCTTTGACACCTGGGCCGCCCGGCTGAGCCTGCTCTGCTTCTGGGCCTTGCAGACGGCCCTGTGCTTCGGCTATCTCCGGCTGCGGCGGACCTGCGGCAAGCGGTGGGTGTTGTGGATCTTCCTGCTTCTGTCCCTGCTGCCGCTGATTCTCGTCAAGGTCAGCGCCTTGGTTCCGCCGCTGCGGATCCTGGCCCTGCTGGGCGTCAGCTATATGACCTTCCGCGCCGCCCAGGTGCTGATTGAGATCTGCGACGGCCATATCAAGGAACTGTCCCTGCTGGATTTCAGCTATTTTCTGCTGTTCTTTCCCTCCGTTTCCTCCGGCCCCATCGACCGCTACCGGCGGTTTGCCAAGGATCTGCACCAGGAGAGAAGCGGCGAAGCATACTACGAGCTGCTGCGTCTGGGCGTCTGGAAGCTCATGACCGGCGCGTTCTATAACTTCGTTCTGGGCAATCTCATCTGGGAGCTGTGGCTTGCCAGGCTGCCGGAGACCGGATTCCTGGCCACCTGGAGCTACCTCTACGGCTATACCCTGTTCATGTTCTTCAACTTTGCCGGTTACAGCCGCATGGCCATCGGCACGGCCTATGTCTTCGGCGTCAAGTTGCCGGAGAACTTCAACCAGCCGTTCAAAAGCGTGGACATGAAGGACTTCTGGTCCCGCTGGCACCTGGCTCCGGGACTATGTCTACACCCGCTTCTGCATGGCGGCTTTGCGGGGCAAGTGGTTCCGGGGACAGCGGACCAGCTCCTATGTGGGCTATTTCATCACCATGACCCTCATGGGCCTGTGGCACGGCCTGACCTGGTTCTATCTGGTCTACGGCATCTACCACGGCGTTCTGATGGCCGTCAACGAGATCCTGGACACCAAGTGGAAAGCGTTCAAGAAGCTGAAAAAGCGGCCCCTGCCCAGGCTGCTCATGACGGTGATCACCTTCCATCTGTTTGGCTTTGGACTGCTGATCTTTTCCGGCAGACTTTTTTAGGAGGAATTTGATATGGTAGAGAAAATCATTGGGATTTTAAATGAGATCGTCGGCGCCGACGAGGGCGAGATTGCGCCCGATACGGAGCTGTTTGAGGAAGGCGTTCTGGACTCCTTCGGCCTGGTGCAGCTTTTGGTGGCCCTGGAAGGGGAGGGCGTGACCCTGGACGTGGCCGATCTGGACCGTTCCGCCGTCTCCACCCCGGCCAAGCTGGCCGCGCTGGCGGAGTAATCCCATGGGAAAGAAGCTCCTGGCGGCGGTTGGCTGCCTGGCCGCGGCGGTTCTGGCCCTGGCGGCCGTGCGGATGGCGGTCTCCCGGACCATGCCGGACTACCCGGATTCCATCGGCAGCGACCCGGAGGTCACCGAGAAGATCACCGGCGAATATCTGGTGGCCCAGGCGGCGGCAGAGCCGGACACCCTGCTGATCTATGGCTCCAGCGAACTGAAAACCACGGATATCTGTACCCATCCGGCCAACTTTTTTGCGGATCAACGCTGCGGCTTTCAGGTGGACCTGGTGGGACGGGGCTCCTGCCAGTCTCTGGTCCACGCCTTGAGCATCGCCGCCTCCGGCGAAGCCCTGCGGGGCCAGAAGGTGGTTTTGATCACCGCGCCCCAGTCCTATGTGGCGGGCGGCATCGCGCCGGATCTGTTCATGGCGAACTTCTCCGAGCAGCAGGTTCTGTCCATGCTCGGGGACGAGACCATTCCCGATTCCATCAAGCAGTATCTCTCGGAGCGGGTGCAGACCCTGATCGGGCAGTATCAGGAAATCTACGGCGGGAATTTGCAGAAGTACACCGCCGCCGGTCTTCTGACCCAGGCCGAAGCGTCGGAAAATGGCGTGGCGGCCGCGTTGCTCCGGCCCTATGCCGCCCTGTCTCAGTGGCTGCTGGACACCAAGGATCTGGTTTCCGCCCGCAAGGTCATGAAGGGCTATGCGGATGTGGAGGCCGAGATCCGGCCCATCGACTGGGAAACCGAGGAACAGGCCGCCCTGGATCAGGCGGCGGAAATGGTCACCAACAACGATTTTTATATGCAGGACGCTTACTACAGCACCTACATCGGCCGGAAGCTGGAGCTGCAGGCCGGGAAGGACGCGGGCCTCAGCTACGAAGAATCGCCGGAGTATGACGACCTCCAGTGCCTGTTGGAGCTCTGCCAGGCCAAGGAGCTGGAGGTCCTGTTCGTCCATGTACCCATGCACGGCAGCTGGAACGACTACACCGGCTTCGACGCCCAATCCCGGGCGGTCTACTATGAAAAGGTCCGGGACATCGTGGCGGAATATGGGAACGTGAAATTGCTGGATTTGACGGAATACGAATATGAGCCGTACTTTTTGTGCGACACCATGCATCTTGGCTGGAAGGGGTGGCTGGAAGTTGACCGGGCGATTGTCTCATTTTGTGGAGCGGATGAAGGCGCAGATTTTTGAAAAATGGTATCTCCGCGCCCTGCTCTATGGGCTGATCCTGGCCGCCATCTTCGTAACCTGGCTGTTCCTGGACGGCGACAGCGTGGCCTTTGTATACAGCGAGTTTTAATGATTTGCACAACCCCCGTGCCCCCCTCTGTAGGGGCGGCTATCAGCCGCCCGCATGGGGCACGAGGGTGCAGCAAAACAATGGAGGAATTCCAATGAAAAAGATTTCAACATTTCTTGCGGCAGTTTTGACTCTCTGCCTGCTCTTATCCGCCTGCGGGAAGGGCGCCAGCGGCACCCCGTTGGAGCAGGCCCAGGCTTTGATCGACAGCGACGTGGAGGCGCTCTATGAGGCCATCGGCGAGCCCAACGACAGCTTATACGCCTCCTCCTGCCTGGGCGAGGGCGAGGACGGCGAGCTGTATTACGACGGCTTCACGGTCTACACCTACCGCGACACCGACGGCAGCGAATCCATTTACGACGTCATGGAGAATCCAAACTGACCAGGGAGAAAGGAGCCGTGCATATGCAGAAGCGTTCCAATTTCAAATGGCTGCTCCGCGCGGCTTTGTGCCTGGCGGTCTGCCTGATCTGCGCGTTCTCCGCCAGCGCCAAGGGCACGGCCCAGACGGACAGCCTTCTGGCGAAGGTCCAGCTTCCCAAGGTCCTGGGGGACGGCAAGTTCCAGATCGGCGATGTGGAGTTCAACCATTTGCTGATTCCAAGATATGTGATCGAGCAGTATGACGATTCGGACTATGCCGTCTATCCCGGCGAAACAGACGACCATGTCACGGAAGTGAAGCGGTACCTGTTTTCCAACGACAATTTCCCCAAGAATGAGTATGTCACCTATACCCAGGTCCGGCCGCCCAAGGCCGACGGCGAATCCCGGGAGTGGATCGAGACCTACTTCGATGAGCATCTGGCCACCTTGCTGCGGACCCTCTACCTGTTCTGCGGTCTGGAGGACAAGGAGCCCTGCATCGACGAATTGACCCGCTACCTTCTCGACTGCCTGCCCCAGGCCAGCCTGGAAATGCGCTGGGACATTGAGGCGGTGTATAAGTACACCCTGGTGAAAGAGGGCAATTGGGGCACCGTGGGCCGGGACGGCACCCTGGACCACCTGTACTATTTTGCCCAGACGGACCCGGACTGGGCCAGGGAGCAGTTTGACTTCTATAAAAACGACCCGGACTTTCCCAACGGTGTGACCATCCAGGATCGGGGCTGCGGCTGCGCCTGTGCTTCCATGGTGTTTTCCGCCTATCATATGGTGGAGATCACACCGAGAATCACCGCCAACTATGCCGATGCCGGCAGCTGGCATGTCAGCTATGGCCTGCCCAACGAATATTTCCAGGGCATCGCCCGGTACTATTACAGCTTTGAGAAAGAACGCTACGGCACGGAGCTGCTGGGACCGAAGATTCTCAGTAAGGATGAGGTCAACATGGAGACCCTGGCCGACCAGATCGGCAACAAGGGCTATCTGGCCATCATCCATGTGAAATCCGGCGCCTTCACCAGCCAGGAGCACTATATGGTCCTGGCGGACTACCGGGAGATCGACGGCAAGGGCTATTTCCTGGTGGCGGACCCCTATATGCAGTCCAGCCGCTATGGCAGCCGGGATCAGCTGCTGGCGGTGGAGGGCTCCACCAACGACGGCCTGATCTACGCCACGGCGGACCTGCTGTACCGGGATTGCAAGTCCCTGATTCTCTTTGAGCAGGACCGGAACGACTTCCCCCTCTATTGCCGGACCTCCAAACCAGAATCCGGCTGGCTGAACTAAGGAGACAACCATGGCAAAACAGAAAATGACCGTGAGACGGTTTTTGAAGCGCAATGCCCTGTATCTCTTCGCGGTGGTGGCGATTTTGCTGCTGATCGGCGTGGTGGTCTTCGGCGTTCTGCTGGTGCGGGAGCTGCGGAAACCGGTGCAGCAGCCGGAGACCGTGCAGCAGACACAGCAAGTGGAGCAGGAGACGCCCCAGACGCCGGAGGAAACGGAGCTTCCCGCGCCGGAGCCGGAGATCCAATCCCCCGGCTGGCAGGCCGACGGCAGCTTTGTGGCGCCCTTTGACGGGACCACCACCTTCCTGGTGGGCCAGAGCCTGGCCTTGACCTATGACCCGGAGGCCCTGAAGCTCACGGAAAACGGCGGCGTTTACACGCTCCTGTCCACCGGCGGCGGTTCCACGCCCAGAATGGACATGCAGCAGATGCTGTCCTCCCTGGACCGGCTCAGCGACGAGGAGCTGGACCGGCTGGCTGCCGGGGTCTTGCAGGCCTATTATTATGTGGCGCCCAAGACCGAGGACATTGTGCTTTCCGCTGTGGAGCGGACGGAGAACACCTATTACGCCCACCTCGATGCGCCGGCCTATGAGAACGCCCCGGCCATGGAGGCGGACTTCCGGCTGATTCAGGCGGGCGGCCAGCTGTGGTATGCCATGGTCCTGCTGCCGGAGGGCGCGGACACGGCGGCCTTCCAACAGGCCTTTGACAATTTGATGTTTAGATAGAGGGAAAACCATGAACAGAGTGAAACAGTGGCTGCTGCTTTTTTTGGCGGCGGTCTGGCTGATGGCCTGCGGCTGCGGCGCACAGGAGACGGCGGAGCCTGTCCGGGAGAGCGTCCCAGCGGCATCGCCATCGGAGCCGGAGCCGGTCAACGGCCTGATCCGGGAAGGAGACAGCCTGACCTATTGGAAGGACGGCACGCCCGAGGCCTTTGCGCCCGGCGTCCAGGAAATCGACGGAAAAGCCTACTATGTGGAGTCCGACGGCGAGACCGTCTGCGGCCTCCAAAATCAGACGGCCCAGGCCTCCGACGGCTGCCGCTATTATTTTGAGGACGATTCCAGCCTGCGCCGGTTCGGGGCGGGCTTCACGGAGCTGCCGGACGGCGTCTATTATGTGGAAAATGACGGCTATGCCCTGGCTGCCTTCTCCGAAGAGACGGCGGTCCTGGACGGCGCGCGCTACGCCTTTGATTCGGAAGGCCGCGTTCTGTCCTTTGAAGCCGGGGTTCAGGAGATCTTCGGCAAGCTGTATCTGCTCCCCGAATCCGGCAGCGCGATTCCCCTGTATGGGGAAGGAACCCTGCTCCGGGGCCTGGACCTCTACTATGTCCAGGCCGACGGCTCGCTGTTGGCTGATTCCGATGTGGGGTATCTGCACTTCGGCTCCGACGGACGGTACACCAGCGGCAATGAAATCCTGGACGCCGATGTGGCGGGCCTGTTTGCAGCCTGCCTGACCGGCGGAGAGGTGGACACGGAGGAAATGCTCCGGGCCGCCTACACCTACATCCGCGACAATTTCAAGTATCTCAGCATGGATCACCAGGAAGCCGGGTCCACCGACTGGGCCGAGGACAGCGCCCTCAAGTTCTTCGAGCTGGGCAAGGGCAACTGCTACTGCTGGGCGGCAACAGTGGCCTACTGCGCCCGGCAGCTGGGCTATCAGGCCTATGTGGTGGCTGGCTGGGAGAGCAATCCCGAAAACGACCACGCCTGGACCATGATCGACTGGCCCGACGGCGAGACCTACCTCTTCGACGCCCAGCTGGAGTATGCCTACTGGTACATGTTCTCCGGCAAGCCGAAGATCGACATGTTCAAGGCCAGCGGCGACGGCTCCACCTATAACGGCTTCGCGTTCTACTTCCCGTAAAAAAGTGCAGGTCATTCACTGTAGGGGACGCATATATGCCGCCCCTACAGATCAATTCCAGGATTTCCATTCAATTCAAATCTTGCTTCCCATTGGAAAGGGTCCCCTATGGAATACAATTCTGCCGCGTTTCTCTTTGCGTTTTTGCCTTTGACGCTGCTCGGATATCATCTGATTCCCTGGCGGCGCGGCAAAAACGCGCTTCTTATCCTGGCGAGCTTGTTGTTCTATGCCTTCGGCGACCTGCGCCACTTGCCGCTGCTGGTGAGCTCGGCGGTGTTCCATTATCTGATGGGGCTTCTGCTGCTGAAGCTGGAGCGGGGCCGGAAGGCCGTCCTGGCCGCGGCGGTGGCCGCCGATGTGGCGGTGCTGCTGGCCTATAAGCTGGCCGGGATTCTGCCCTTGGGCGTCTCCTTCTTCACCTTCCAGGCCATCAGCTATGTGGTGGACCTGTACCGGGACCGGGAAAATGGCAGCCGGAACTTCCTTGAGGTGCTGCAATATCTGACCTTTTTCCCGCAGCTGGTCTCCGGCCCCCTGATGAAATTCTTCCAGGTCCGGCCCTTCCTGCGGGAGCGGCGGGTCACTGCGGGAGAGACGGCGGATGGCCTGCGCCGGTTCACCATGGGCCTTGCCAAGAAGCTGCTGCTGTCGGCCGCCGCGGCGGAAGTGGTCAACGCCGTGTTCGCCCTGCCCCTGGCGGATCTGGATATCCGCACGGCCTGGCTGGGAGCCGTCTGCTATGCCCTCCAGCTCTTCTTCGATTTCTCCGGCTACAGCGACATGGCCATCGGCCTGGGCCACCTGTTTGGCTATACCCTGCCGGAAAATTTCCGCTATCCCTATTGCGCCTCCTCCGTTACGGATTTCTGGCGGCGCTGGCATATTTCCCTGTCCCTTTGGTTCCGGGACTATCTGTATATTCCCTTGGGCGGCAACCGGAAGGGAAAGCACCGCACCATCTGCAATAAGCTGATCGTGTTTCTGGCCACGGGCCTGTGGCACGGCACCGCCGTGACCTTTGTCCTCTGGGGCCTGTGGCACGGCCTCTGGAGCGCCTTGGAGACGGCCACAGGACTTTCCAAGAAGCTGGAAAAACGCTGGTACGGCCACGTCTACGCCGTCCTCGCGGCCGTGCTGGGTTTTGTGATCTTCCGGGCCTCGTCTGTGGCCCAGGCCGGGGCTGTGCTGGCGAACCTGTTCACCGGCTTCTCCCTGACGGCGGCCGGTACGGCGGTCCTGACCCACAGCCTTGGCAGCCGGACGCTGTTCTTGATTTTGCTCGGCTGCGTCCTGTGCCTGCCTGTGGGACCCAAGCTCCGGGCGCTTCTGGGCCAACGGAAGGCCTACCGGCCCGTGACCCTGGTCCTGACCCTGGCCCTGCTGGTCCTCTGCATGGTGACCCTGGCCTCCGGCTCCTTCCAGCCGTTTATCTATGCGCAGTTCTAAAAGGCGGGCGGCGATAGCCGCCCCTACGACACGTCCTTTCCGGTAGGGGCGGCTATCAGCCGCCCGGAGATACGCATCAAATTTGGAGGGCAGATATGAAGAAAAAAATCGGGAATATCCTCTTCTGCATCCTGTTCTGCGCCCTCTGCCTGGTTCCCTTCCTGGGAATGCTGCTGTTCGGTCCCAGTCAGGCGGGTTCCAATGAGGTGTTAAGCAAAAAACCGTCCCTGCTGGAAAAAAGCGGCGGTGTAAACCGGGACTATCTGTCCGAGCTTTCCGCCTGGTTCGGCGATCATTTCGCCCTCCGGCAGGAGATGATCACGGCCAATGCGGCCATGACGGCGGCAGTGTTTCAGGAATCCGCCGCAGACAACGTGATTCTGGGCCGGAATGGCTGGCTCTATTATGGGGATACCCTGGCAGACTTCGAGGGTGCTGCAACCATGACAGAACGGCAGCTCTGGTGCGCCGCCCATAGTCTGGCGCTCATGCAGGAATATGCCGCCTCCAGGGGCTGCGCCTTTTTGTTCACCGTGGCGCCCAATAAGAACACCCTCTATCCCGACGCCATGCCGGACCGCTATGAAGCCTCTGCGGCGGCCTCCAACCTGGACCGGCTGACGGCGGTGCTGGCGGAAGAAGGGGTGGCCTACTGCGACCTGCTGTCCGTCCTGGCCCGGGAGAAAACACCGGTCTATTATAAGACCGACAGCCATTGGACCGGCTACGGCTCCGCCCTGGCCCACGACGCGCTGCTGGCGGCCCTGGGCCGGGAGACCCATCTGGCCGAAGAGGACTTCCGGATGACGCCCCATCTGGGGGACCTGTATGAAATGCTCTATCCCGCAGGCCGGAAGACCGAGGACGGCCTGACCCTCCGCCGGGACCGGACCTTCTCCTATGTGGGCACGGTCCGCGGCCCCGATGATCTGACCATCCAAACCACCGCAGAGGACCGGACCGGCTCCCTGCTGATGTTCCGGGATTCCTTTGGAAATACCCTCCACGCAGACCTGGCCGAGGACTTCGGCACGGCCCTCTTCTCCCGTTCCATGCCCTATGATCTGACCCTGCTGGAACAGACCCAGGCGGACACGCTGATGGTCGAGATCGTGGAGCGTAATCTGGTCAGCCTGGCGGAAAAGCCGCCGGTGATGCCGGGCCTGGTCCGGGACCTGGAAATTCCGGTGGAAACCGTCCCGGCTCAGGTCCAGGTGGAATCAGCAGAGAGCCCCATAGAGGGCTGCGTTCACTACAGCGGGACACTGGAAGCAGACCAGATCGATCCGAATTCTCCGGTCTGGCTGGTCCTGGACGGCACGGTCTACGAGGCCGTCCCCACCGCCTCCGGCTTCTCCCTTCACGGTCCCGCGGCGGAGCAAGTCTCCGTCCTGATCCATTTCGGCGGCCGCTTGGTCCTGCTGGAGGAACCGTAATAAAAAGCAAGGCATGCCCCACCCGGCGTGCCTTGTGTTTTTGTGTGTTGGCAGGAAGAAAAATGGGATTTGTCGCACTGGCGCGGGAGCGCCCCAAAAGCCGTCCCCTCAAGGGGAAGCCTCGGCGCTCCCACGCCAGTGCAACACATCGACAAGTCCCAATTTTCCCCGTTGCCGGATTGACTGTGCAGAAATAGGAAATGCTATTTCTTAAAAATAAAATTCAATATTGACTTTAATAAAATTAAAGTATATAATAAATTTTATGAAAGGGGTGATTCCATGGCCATTGAGATGGTGCCGGATTGGATGTCCAATCTGGAGGATGAGGACGTTGTGTTTATCAAAAAATTCCTGCTGGCCTCCGGCTCCCTGAAGGAGATTGCCAAGCAGTACGGCGTGACCTATCCCACAGTCCGTCTCCGGCTGGACAAGCTGATTCAAAAAATTCAGCTCAGCGAGGACACAGAGAAGGAGCCGTACATCGCCCTCATCAAGCGGCTGGCCGTCACCGACAAGCTGGATTTTGACACGGCGAAAATTTTAATCCATGAATACAAAAAACTGCATCAGGAGGTCCTGTAAATGGCAATCACAAGCAATATTTTGTTGCTGCTGTTCCTTTTGGCCCTGTTTGTGGGCAGCGTGTTTTTGCAGATCTTTCTCTCCAAAAAGGAGAACAAATGGATGGGCCGGATCCTGCCCATCCTCTCCTTCCTGCTCTCCCTGGTGGTCCCGCTGAGCCTGGCAGCGCCGCTGGACGGCGCCAACGGCTGGTTTGTGGTGCAGATTTTGCTGATGCTGCTCCTGGAAAACATTCCAACCATTGTCTACCTGGTCGTCTACTTCGCCTGCCGGGAAAAAGTGCGGCAGAAGAAACAGCTGGACAAAATGAACATCCAGGATCTGCATTAGGGCGGCGGCTTCTGAGGAAATAAAAGCCTTTGAAAAACACTTGACAAACGACCCGTTATGTTGTATATTTTTATTAGGAATTAGTCCTAATTAGGAAAACAAATTTTGAAAAGGAGATTACAAATATGAAGAAGTGGGTTTGCCCTGTTTGCGGTTATGTTCATGAAGGCGACACGCCC
>CAMEIU010000037.1 GCA_945918815.1 uncultured Clostridia bacterium | reverse complement strand
ACGTCCAGTGGCCGTGCCCTACAGGGGGCACAAGGGGACGTCTATCAATTCAAATCCGTCGCGAAGCGACACCTTGGAGAATTGACAATTGATAATTGACAATGGTGGTATCCGCTTCGCGGATGATTTTAAATCTTGCACCGCATCCTCGTGACTCTGCCGCCCGGATCAACGCCTCCCATCCCACTGTAGGGCGCGGCGACCCGACGCGCCGTTGGGCAGTTGGTTCCGAAACGCAGGTCCTTGCCAGCGGCACGTCCAGTGGCCGTGCCCTACAGGGGGCACAAGGGGACGTCTATCAATTCAAATTCGTCGCGAAGCGACACCTTCATTGTCCATTGTCCATTCAAAAAGGAGCTGCCCCGAATGATTCAGGGCAGCTCCGTCTCTGTATGCAAAATTTACGCGTTGATGTCGATTCCGGCCTTTTCCAGAATGGTGGGGACGTTGCGCTCTGCGCCGATGGCCATGATGTGGACGCCGTCGCACAGGTGCTGGTCCTTGATCTTGGCGATCATCTCGGCGGCCATTTCAATGCCCAGCTTCATGGGCAGGCCCTTGACGCCCTTTTCCTTGCCTTCGGCGGCGGCCGCGGCCAGGCGGTCGATCATGTCCTGGGGCACGGCGATGCCGGGGACGTTCTCATTCATGTACTTGGCCATACCGGCGGCCTTCAGGGGAATGATACCGGCCATGATGTGGGTCTTGATGCCGGCCATGTCCACCAGCTCCAGGAACCGCTTGAACTGATCCAGGTCGAAGATGCCCTGGGTCTGGATGTACTTGGCGCCGGCGTCCACCTTCTGCTTCAGCTTGTTGATCTGCAGATACACGGGCTCATAGACCGGGGTGACGGCCGCGCCCTTGTAGAACCTGGGGGTCTGGTTCAGGTCGTTGCCGCCGCAATCCTTGCCGGTGATCTCCATGGTGGAGAGCATGTTCAGGATGCCCACGGAGTCCAGATCATAGACGGGCTTGGACTGGGGCACGTCGCCGACGGTGGGATGGTCGCCGGTCAGGGCCAGCATGGTGTCGATGCCGAAGGCGGCGGCGGACAGCATGTCGCCCATGATGGCCATACGGCTGCGGTCGCGGCCGGTCATCTGGATAATGGGCTCGCAGCCGGCCTCTTTCAGCTTGATGCACAGGCCCAGAGAGGTGGCCTTCAGGCTGGCGGACTGCATGTCGGTGACGTTGATGCCGTGGACCTTGCCGTTCAAAAGGGCGGCGGATTCCAGCTGCTCGGAGAAGTCATAACCCTTGGGGGGCGCCATTTCAGCGGTGACGCCAAATTTGCCGCTTTCCAGTGCTTTCTCTAACAGGCTCATGATTTCTTCCCCCTAATGTTGATGGTTCTCGGATAGGACACGTCCTGATAGCCCTTGTCGTCGCGGGTCTGGGACAGCTTCTCCAGCTGGTTCAGATCCTTCAGGCGGTTGTAGATCAGGATCCAGGCGCAGTCGTTCTCAGGATTGACCTCGCACTTGCCGTTCTTGGCGCCGCCGCAGGGGCCGTTGACCAGGCTCTTGGCGCAGCGGGTGATGGGACAGATACCGCCGGTGGTGCCCAGGACGCAGTTGCCGCACAGGTGGCAGGCTTCCTTGAACAGGCCGAACCGCTCGGCCTCGCCCAGGAACATGGTGTTGTTGGAGGGATAGCAGGGAACCTTAATGTTGTTGGACACGGTCTGCACGCCGTCGCCGCAGGACATGACCACCACGGCGTCCAGATTCTGGTTCTGGAAGGGCTTCAGGGTACCCTTGACGCCCAGATTCATGCAGCAGTAGTCGGCCATGGCAGTGACGGGCACTTCGCGGCCCTGGGACTCCAGATAGGCTTTCAGCTCCTTGATTTCCTTCTCACCGCCGGTGGCGCAGGCCGTGGCGCAGCTGCCGCAGCCGACGATGCCGATCCGCTTGGCGCTGCCCAGCATCGCCATCAGCTCTTCGATGGGTTTCTTCTGCGTAACAATCATAATTTGTTCTCCTTTTCGATGGACGCCCCCGAGAGGACCGGAGGGCTCCGTCAAACAGATACTTTTATACAGATTTAGAATAATACAAATCCCACCAGAAATCAACTGCGATGTGTAGTTTTTTTGTGGGATTCACGAAAACACCCCGTGCCCCATGCGGGCGGCCACATGGGGCCGCCCCTACAAGGGGGCACGAGGGTGCTAACAATAATTCAAATCCGTCCCCGAAGGGGACACATTCATTGTCCATTGTCCATTGCTTCCTACGCCCCCATCTGCTTGGGCAGGCGGATGGTCAGGACAATCTCGGTTTCGTTTTCTTCTCTGCCGCAGTCGCAGGCGATTCCGGCGGAGCGGATCAGCTCCAGGTTCCGGTTCAGGCTGTTGAGGAACACCCGCACGTCCCGGAATACGAATTTCGGCTGCTTCACCGGCGGCTCCTTCACGGCCAGGAGGCCGTCTATGTACTGCTCCGTCTGGGCCACGGTCATGTTCCGGGCCACAATGACGGAAATGGCCTCCAGCCTCCGCTCCACCGGCAGCCGCAGCAGGGCCCTGGCGTGCCGCTCGGACAGGTGATTTTCCCGGAGGGCGTCCAGCACCTGGGGCGGATGCTTCAAGAGCCGCAGCTTGTTGGCCACGGCGCTCTGGCTCTTCCCCACCTGAGCGGCAGCCTGCTCCTGGCTGAGGCCATAGAGCCGCATGAGCCTGGCCAGGCCCTCGGCCTCCTCGATGTAATCCAGGTCCCTGCGCTGCAAATTCTCCACCAAGGCCAGCATCCCCGACTGAATTTCGTCCACGGAGACAAAAATGCACGGCACCTCTCGCAACCCCGCCAGCCGGGCGGCCCGGAGGCGGCGCTCTCCCGCCACCAGCTCCAGGCCGTCGGGCAGCTTTCTCACCGTCAGAGGCTGCAACACGCCGTACTGCCGGATGGACGCCGCCAGCTCCTGCAAGCCCGCCGGATCAAAAACCCGCCTCGGCTGGGATGGATTGGGCCGGATGCGCTCAATGCGCACAAACTGCACCCTGCCGGACTCCAGCACCGCCCGGCCGTCTTTCTTCTGCATGGTCTCTCCTCCTATGCATCGGATGGCTTTATTATAGGACAAGCCCCCCGCAAAAACCCGCGAAATCAATGAGTAAGCCACTAGAAACTGTGGGAAATAATTTATCAGAATACAACATGTTGAGAATTCTGTGGAAATGTGGAGAAACGAACGCGCCCTCGTGCCCCATACGGGCGGCTGATAGCCGCCCCTACGAAGAACACGGGGGTGCGCTTTGCACGATCATACAGAAGCTTTTCACAACAAGGATACGGAAAATCGGGAACCCGGCGAGGGGGGGACTTGCCGGTCCTACGGCACCAGCACAACTTTGAGTGCTTTGCCTGATTGGGCCATTTCGTAGGCTTTTTGCCAATCCTCCAGCGGGAACACTTGGCTGACGATCCCGTCGGTGACCAGTTCTCCCGCCGTCAGGCTTTCTATGGTCCGGGCAAAGCAGTGGGGGCTCAGCTGGGAGCCGCGGATGGTCAGCTCCTTGGTGTCGCCGATGATGCTCCAGTCGATGGTGGACGGGCCGCTCATGACGGAAAATTCTACGAACACGCCGCCCTTGCGGATCATGTCCAGGCCCTGCTGCACGGCGGCGGGATGGCCCGTGGCCTCGATATAGATGTCGCAGCCGAGGCCGTCGGTCATGGACAGAACTTCCTCCGCCGCATGGCAGGCGGCCGGATTCAGGACCACGTCTGCGCCGCATTTTTTCGCCATTTCCAGCCGTTCCTCGTTCATATCCAGCACAATCAGCCGCTTGGGCCGCCGGAGCCGCAGGGCGTTGACCATGCCCAGACCCAAAGTCCCCGCGCCGGCCAGGACCACCACGTCCTGGTCCGTGGCGCCGGACTGCTCCACGCCGTGGAGAGAGCAGGACAGAGGCTCGATCAGGACCGCCTGCTCCATGGTCAGAGCTTCCGGCACATGGTAGTTGATGGAGCCCTTCGGCAGGCGCACATACTCCGCCATGCCGCCGTTGAGATAGTTTTTGAAGCCGTAAACATCGTGAGGATCGCACAGCCAGTGCATACCGCGGCGGCAGTACCAGCAATGGCCGCAGGGCACGATCTGCTCGGAAACCACGCGGTCGCCGATGTGGAAGCCCTCCGGCGGCCGGCCGCCCATGGCCACAATCCGGCCCACGAATTCATGCCCCGGAATAAACGGCGGCTTGCAGAAGCCGGGCATTCCGTCGCCGCCCCAGAACCGGGCGGTGCCGTGACTGGCCTTGACGTCGCCGGCACAGATTCCGCAGGCCTCCGTCCGAATGAGGATGTCTCCGTCCTCCAGCCGCGGCACGTCCACCTCTTCCAGGCCGTAATCTCTGACGCCCCGGGCCACCAGGGCTTTCATTTTCTTGGGAATCTCCACTGCCGCACCGCCTCTCTACAGCGCCGCGCCGTCGCGCAGCAGCGTCTGGCGCAGCAAAGCAATATCCAACGCCGGGGCCGCGCAGCCGGAGGCCGCGCACATGGCTGCCGCCGTACCGGCCGCCTGGCCCTCGGCCATGCACTGGGCCATGACCCGGGAGGAACACATGGCTTCCCGGGTGGCGGAAATGGTCTTTCCGGCCACCAGCAGGTTGCCCGCTCCCTTGGGGATCAGACAGCCGTAGGGGATGCCGTAGATGGGAACCTTGTGGAACTGGACCTTGTTGTCGCCCACGTCCTGCTGGTGGAAGTCATAGGGATAGCCGCCCAGCGCGATGGCTTTGTCGGAAATATGTCCGGCGCGGATATCCTCGATGGTCAGCCGCTCCACGCCGTCGATGATCCGGCTCTCCCGGATGCCCAGCCACGGGCCGGTGGAAACCACCACCGCATCCTGGAAGCCTGGCACGTATTCCCGTAGGAACGCCAGGACCGTCTCCGTCTGGGTCCGGGCCGCCAGCTCCAGGGCAGAGAGCTCCGCCGTGTCGCAGGGGCTGCGGCCGCTGACATGGACCGTGTTGACATACATCATATCCGGCTCCGGCAGGGTGACAAAGTTGACCATGCCGTACAGTTCCTTGAACCGCCCCTCCTGGGTCGCCCGCCGGGCCACGTTACTCAGGCCCGCCATGATGTAATAGTCCGCATGGGCGATCTGCTCCCGCGGCAGCATGGGATACAGGTCATAATAGGCGGGATCCTCCAGCAGGTGCTTCTGAATCGCATGCTTGTCCACGCCGGACAGAATGACGCCCAGGGTGCTGGCCTGCAGCTCCTCCGGCGCGGCCAGGGTGTAGGGAAGCCCCGCCCGGGCTACCAGATCTGCGTCGCCGGTGGCGTCGATGAAGAAGCGGCCCAGAATGGCCTGACGGCCGGATTTGCCCTCCACCAGGATCGCCTCCAGATGGTCCGGCGTTCCCGCCACGTCCACCGCCACGGTGTCCAGCAGCACGGTGACGCCGGCCTCCAGCAGCATTTCCTGGCACACGTTCTTCACGGCCTCCGGCGACACCACCAGAAACGGATTGTGCATTTTGCAGGGGACAAAGTGGTCCACCGCGCCGCCCTTGGCCGTCAGCCGCTGCCGGAATTCCTCCGGCAGGCCCATGACGATTTGTTCCCCGTTTTCCGCGCAGTAGCCCTGAATCGGCAAGCCCATGGTGGCTACGCCGCCCAGGCAGGAAAACCGCTCCACGAGGATGGTTCTGGCACCGTGCCGGGCCGCTGCCACAGCGGCCATGACCCCGGATGGGCCGCCGCCTGCCACAACGACGTCGGCCTCTGCCAGAACCGGAATTGTTTTTGCTGGTTCTAAGATGGTCTGTTTCATCAGATTCCCTTCCTTCCTGCAGATTGGACAGAATTCCGGGCCTCTGTATCTCGCTGTTTTTTATGGGATGCGTGCCACGGAGTCCCGCAGGCTGAGCCTAGGGGGCAGCACCATGTTCACCGGCTTGGCCTTGGGGTTCCGAATCCGGTTCAAAAGCACCCGGGCCGCCTCCTCGCCGATCTCCCGCTTGCTGACGCACACCGATGTCATGGGCGGCACGCAGTGCATGGACAGGAGGCTGGATTCGTAGCCCACAATGGAGATATCCCGCGGGCAGGATAGCCCCTGCTCATACAAAAACCGGTAGACGCCCAGCGCGCAGTTGTCGCAGCTGGCCACCACGCCGGTGGGCCGGATGCCCTGGTCCCACAGGGCCGCCATGGCATTGTAGGCCGCGCGGCCGATGAAATCCGCGTTTCGGACCCAGTCCGGCCGGTAGGGCAGTCCCGCCTCCTCCAGCGCGCGGATATATCCGTGAAGCTTCAGCTCCGTGGTCTGGGAAATGGTCGGGCCGTTTATGAGAACCATGTCCCGGTGCCCGTTCTCAATAAGATACCGGGTCGCCAGATACATGCCCTCCTCCGGGTCCGTGTCAATGTAGTCGGTGCTTTTGCACCGGGAGTAGGCCAGCACGGAGGGAATGCCCGAGGTGCGGATGGCCTCCTGGGTCTGCTCCGTAATCATGCCGCCTACGAAGATCGCACCGTCAATTTTCGCCTTGTCGAATACATCGATCCGGTCCAAAGGCGTGTCCAGGGACACGAACAGATTGATCAGCAGGCTGTAGCCGTGCTGGGAGAGGACGCTCTGCACCCCCGGCAGCATATCCATCACCAGCGTGTCCACGGAAAAATCGAACATATCCTCCTCCGCCTTAGGGGAGGCGCTGTTGGAGATTCGGATCAGGCTGATGACCTTCTTTTCCTTGGTCACCAGGGACCGCGCCGCCTGATTGGGTACATAGTGCAGCTGCTCGATGGCCTGGCGGACCTTATAGGCCGTTTCATGCTTGACCAGATCGCTGCCGTTGATCACCAGGGAGACCGTGCTGGGGGACACGCCCGCCAGCTTTGCCACATCTTTGATGGAAACCATGTGGTTCTCCTCCTCCGCATGGGATTGTTTCATCTGTCACTAGCATAAACCGCCTCTCGAAAAATGTCAATAGCCATTTTTATTTTCATTTAGAACGTTTTAATTTTTGATTTATGCGAAAAATATTCGGATTTTATCGGATAAATTTCGGTTCCGGCGTCTCGAATCGTTCCAATTATTTCTGCTTGACAAACTCGTTTTTGTGTGGTTTCATAAAAATGTGCTTTGCAACCGGTTTTTGTTTGAATATTTTGCCACAATATTAAAACGTTTTAAACTATTGCCTGCACAATTGGCGTCTGTATCTCGAACGTTTTGACATTCTCCAGGAAAGGAGCGTGGAATTCCCGCGTCGCATGGTCCGTAGTGAAACATTTTGAGAGAATTAACAGGAGGATGATACCATTATGTTCGCAGGTATTCTGATTTGCATTGTTTTCGTGCTGTTTGCCGCCCTGATGATGACCAAAAAGCTCCCCACGCTCTTTGCGCTCCCCATCATGGCCGTGCTGTTCGCCATCATCGCCCGCCTGCCCCTGACCGGGGATGAAGGCATCGTCAACTATGTCATCGCCGGCGGCGCCACTTCGTTGGCCGGTTCCTATGTGGCCATTCTGATCAGCTGCTGGCTGTCGCAGATTTTGTACCGCACCGGCGTCACCAACACCATCGTGAAAAAGGCCGCCGAGCTGGGCGGCGACAAGCCCTTCGTGGTGGCCGTCCTGATGCTGGCCGTTTCCACGTTCCTGTTCACCGTGCTGCTGGGCACCGGCGCGGCGGCCATGGTCGGCTCCGTGGTGATCCCCATTCTGGTGGCCACCGGCATCCCCGCCGCCTCCGCCGCCACCCTGTTCCTGACCTCCCTGGGCGCAGGCTACTGCCTGAACCCGGCCAACATGGCCTCCACCCTGAACATCGCCGGCATGACCCAGGAAGAGCTGACTCCCTGCGCCATCGTCCTGGCCGCCGGCTGCTGCGTGTTTATGCTCCTCCACCTCATCGTGGTGTTCAAGAAAAACGGCATGAAGTTCGCCTTCTCCGCCCCCGTGGAGGCCGACGCCCCCGCCGAGAAGTCCGTCAAGGGCCTCCGCGGCTTCCTGGCCTGCATGACGCCGCTGGTGGTCGTGCTGCTGACCCTGATCCTCAAGTGGGACGCCATTGTCACCTTCCTCATCGGCGTGGTCTGGGCCGCCGTGTTCACCTATAAGGGAAAGTGGAGCCAGTTCATCTCCATGCTGGTCTCCTGCTTCAACGACGGCTTCAAGGACGGCGCCCCCGCCGCGGGCCTGATGTTCGGCATCGGCATGGTGCTGAAGGCCGTCAGCGCTCCCACCACCCAGGCCGCCATCATGCCCTTCATGTCCGCCATCACGCCCAAGAGCGTCACCGCCCTTGTGATCATGGTCTGCGTACTGGCGCCTCTGGCCCTGTACCGCGGCCCCCTGCAGATCTTCGGCCTGGGCGCCGGCCTGCTGGCCTGCATCATGGGCGTGGGAACCTTCAGCGGCGTGTTCCTGGGCGCCATCTTCTACGCCACCTCCCGCTGGACCTTCTGCGCCTGCCCCACCGCCACCCAGGTGGTCTGGGCCTCCAACTATGTGGGCCTAGATCCCGCCACCTGTACCAGGAAGGTGCAGCTGCCTAACTGGATCGTAACCATTGTGACCATCATCATCGTCGCCATTCTTTACACCTGAGTTTTTATGCGGGCGCGCCGCGGCGCGCCCGCAGCCCTGCCCCAGAAGATCAGACACACAGGAGGAAGCCATGAAACAGTACAGAGTCGGCATTGACGTTGGCGGAACCTTTACTGACGCCGTTGCCATCGATCATGAGACCTTTGAATTGGTCGGGTCCGTAAAAATTCCCACCACCCATCAGGCAAAAGAGGGTGTGGCCGCCGGCATTGTCCAGGTGCTGCACAAGCTGATGGACACCTGCCACATCGCCCCGGAGCAGATCACCTTCATCGCCCACGGCACCACCCAGGCCACCAACGCCCTGCTGGAGGGCGACGTGGCCAAGGTCGGCATTCTGACCCTGGGCAGCGGCATTGAAGGCAGGAAGGCCAAGGCCGACACCACCATGGGCGACATCCCCCTGGCCGCCGGAAAGGCCCTGACCAGCTGCAACGCCTTTGTGAACACCGGCGGCGAACACTTCGACGAAAGCGTGGACGGAGCCATAGACACCCTGCGCGCCCAAGGGGCGGAATCCATGGTGGTTTCCGAAGCCTTCAGCGTGGACGATCCCCGCAACGAAAACCGGGCCGTGGCCCGTTGTCTGGCCCGGGGCGTGCCCGCCACCGCCGGCAACGACGTGTCCAAGCTCTACGGTCTGAAGGTCCGCACCCGGACCGCCGTGATCAACGCCAGCATTCTGCCGAAAATGCTGGAGGCCGCCAACATGACGGAGCGAAGTATCCAGGACGCCAAAATCACCGCGCCCCTGATGGTCATGCGCTGCGACGGCGGCGTCATGACCGTGGATGAAGTCCGCAGCCGCCCCATTCTGACCATTCTTTCCGGCCCCGCTGCTGGCGTCGCTGGCGCGCTGATGTACGAAAAGCTCAGCGACGGCATCTTCATGGAGGTGGGCGGCACCAGCACCGACATCTCCTGTGTCAAGGACGGCAGCGTCATGGTCAAGTACGCCGAGGTGGGCGGCCATAAAACCTACCTCAACTCTCTGGACGTCCGCACCGTGGGCATCGGCGGCGGTAGCATGGTGGAGCTTCGGGACGGCAGGGCCGTGGACGTGGGACCCCGCAGCGCGCACATCGCCGGTCTGCCCTATGAATGCTACACGGAGCCGGAAAACATCGTCGATCCTGTGCTCTGCGGCATTCGTCCCATGGACGGGGACCCGGAATACGCCTGCATTGAAACCGCCTCCGGCGCCCGCTACGCCCTGACCCTGTCCGGCGCGGCCAACCTCTGCGGCTATGTGAAGCCGGAGCATTACGCCGCCGGAAACGTGGAAGCGGCCCGCCGGGCCTGGCAGCCGCTGGCCGACCGTATGGGCATGACCGTGGAAGCCTGCGCCCGGCATGTGCTGGCCCTTTCCGCCGCCAAGAACGGCAAGGTGGTGGAAAGCCTGATTCGGGACTACGGCCTGGACCGGGAGACCATCGTCTTTGTAGGAGGCGGCGGCGGCGCGGCAGCCGTGACGCCCCATCTGGCCGAGACCTTCCATGTGCCCTTCCGAATCGCCAAAAACGCCGCTGTCATCTCTCCCATCGGCGTGGCCCTGGCCATGGTCCGGGACATGGTGGAGCGCGTGTGCATGAAGCCTACGGAGGCGGATCTGGCCGCCATCCGCCGGGAGGCCTTTGAAAAAGCCGTACAGTCCGGCGCGGCCCCGGACTCCATCACCGTCAAGGTGGAGCTGGACACCCAGACCAATAAAATCCGCGCCACGGCCACCGGCACCACGGAGCTGCGGACCAAGGACCCGGCGGCGGCAAAGCTCAGCGACGACGCTCTGCGCCAGATTGCGGCGGACAGCATGAAGGTCCCGGTGGAGCAGGTCTATGTGGAGGCCAGCAACGGATACTACCGCGTGGTCAGCGCGGACCTGGTGCAGAAACACCTGTTCCTGTTCAAAAAGAAGCGGCATTCCATCCGGCTCATCGACCAGAGCGGCGTAATTCGCCTGCAGCGGCGCAGCGCCTATGTGACTGCCTGCCGGGCAGCCAACTGGAAATCCGCCGTGTCGGCCATGCTGGAGGACTATACCGAGACCAACGACGGCGGCAGCGCCCTGCCCAATCTCTATCTGGTCTGCGGCAGCCGCCTGGCCGAGCTGTGCGGCCTCCAAAGCAGCGAGCAGATCTTTGCCCTGGCCGGGCTGGAGATGCAGGCCGTAGGGCCGGAGACGGATCTCATTCTCATCGCCACCATGGCCACGGAGAATCAGCGGGGCTGAGCGGCGGAAAGGAGCTGCGCCATGAACCAATTTCCCTTTCCGGGCCGGGAGGCCTGCCTGGAGGAGCTGCGGCGGGACCGGCTGTATGACCGGATTCCCGCCGGAGACCGGGACCGGATTCTCCATGACGCCTGGACCCGGGGCGAGGCCGCGGCGGCCCGGTATCTGCCGCAGGGCGTTCCCATCCGGGAGGTCCTGGAACGGGCCGGTTTTCGGATCGTCCGGGAAGACCGGGACCAGGTTCTGGGAAACACCCGCTATTTTGCTGAGTTCCGGGAAAAAAGCGGACGGATCACCCTCTACACCGGCTCCATCCGCCTCTGGTGCAATCATAACCAGGTTCCCTACGGCACCGGAGAGGCTCTGATTCTGGCCCACGAGTATTTCCACTGTCTGGAGCGGCAGGTTCTGCCCTCTCCGCGGGAGGTCTATACACTGCCCCTGTTTCAAATCGGCCCCTGGCGGTTCGGCCAATGCGGCCTCACCTGCGTATCGGAAATCGGGGCCCACGCCTTCTCCGCCGCCTACGGCCAACGGCTTCAGTCCCCGGAGAATCTATAAACCAGCGCACGCCTTCCGGCGTGCGCTGGTTTTTTGTATCGCTTTATTTTCCCAGTCCGTAGGCTTCCGCCAGTTTTTTGAAGGCGGGGAGGGAGCGCTGGATGGTTTCATAGGCCACGCAGTAGCTGACCCGCAGGTGGCCGGGGACGCCGAAGTCGTGGCCGGGGACCAGCATCAGTTCGAATTCCTTGGCCTTCTGGCAGAACTCCATGGAGTCCTCCGTGGGGGACTTCATGAACAGGTAGAAGGCGCCGTCGGGATGGACGCAGGTGAAGCCCATTTCCTCCAGGCTGGACACCAGCAGGTCCCGGTTCCGCTTGTAGTAGCCCACGTCGGCCACCACGTCCACACAGCGGGCGATGACCCGCTGATACAGGTTGGAGGCGCAGATGTGGCCCAGCGCCCGGGCCGCACCGGCGCAGGCATCCACCACGTCCCGGTAGGCGGCGCAGCGCTTGCAGATGGCCAGGTAGCCCATGCGTTCGCCGGGAATGGACAGGGTCTTACTATAGGAATAGCAGACCAGGGTGTCGTCGTAGTAGTTCATGAGGTAGGGGACGAAGGCGTTGTCATAGGCCAGCTCCCGGTAGGGCTCGTCGGACAGGAGGAAGATGGGATGGCCGTACGCGGCCTCCTTCTGCTTCATGAGGTCCGTGACCGCTTTGATGGTGTCCTCGGTGTAGATGACGCCGGAGGGATTGTTGGGGGAGTTGAGGATGACCACCTTGGTCTTCTCGGTGACGGCGGCGGCGAAGCGGTCCACGTCGATCTGGAAGGTGTCCTCGTCGGCCCGGACGATCACCGGCTTGGCGCCGTAGGCTTCGGTGTAGATCAGATACTCCATGTAGTGGGGGGTGAAGATGATGACCTCATCCCCGGGCACCGTCAGGCCCTTCAACGCCGCGGCGATGGCGCCGGAGGCGCCGGCGGTGATGTAGATGCCGCTGGGGTCCACATGGTCGCCGAAGGATTTGTTGATATGGTCTGCAATGACCTTCCGCACGGCGGGATCACCGGCCGCGCCGGTGTAGGCATGGATGGCAACGGGATCGGCGTTCTGGATCAGGTCCAGCATGGCCTCGTGGACCTCCTTGGGGGCCGGCACGTTGGGGCTGCCGATGGAGAAGTCAAAGACGTTCTCCGCCCCGATCTCCTGCTTCCGCTTCCCCGCATAAGCCGACAGGTCCCGGATCACGTTGGGCTTCCGTCCAAAGTCGATGATTTCTTGAGAAAACATAGGTAAAACCTCCATTTTTTAAATGGACAATTGACAATGTACAATGGACAATGAATGTGTCCCTTCGGGACGGATTTGAAATGACAGATACACGATCATACAGCGCCGTAGGGGCGACCCTTGCGGTCGCCCGATTCTGCGCACCAGCGGGCGACCGCAAGGGTCGCCCCTACGAACACATCAAAAACGGGCAAATTTAATCCGTCCGCGTCAGCGGACACCTCCATTGTCCATTGTCAATTGAATCAAATATTCCATTCCTTCCACATAGCCCTGGAAGCCGTGGCCCGCGATGGTTTTGACGCAGGCCTGGCGGATGTAGCTGACCTGGCGGAAGTCCTCCCGCTTGGACACGTCGGAGATGTGGACCTCCACCGTGGGGATGGACACGGCCTTCACCGCGTCCAGGATGGCGACGCTGGTGTGGGTATAGGCAGCGGGATTGATGACGATGCCGTCAAAGACGCCGTAGGCCTGCTGAATCCAGTCCACCAGGACCCCTTCATGGTTGGTCTGCCGCACCTCCGCCTCCACGCCGAGGCGCCGGGCGTTTTCCTGAATCAGGGCCACCAGGTCCGCATAGGACTGGGCTCCATAGATCCCAGGCTCCCGCTGGCCCAAAAGATTCAGGTTGGGACCGTTTAGGATGAGTAGCTTCATATTCACACCTCCTGGTGTTTCGCACATGGCTTCCTTTCTTCCGTGTCATTGCTGTGAAAAGGCCACACTGTAACCCGACGCGCCGTTTGGCGGTCGGCTACAGGATGCAGCTGCCTGCATGCGGCACGTCCAGTGGCCGCGCCCTACAGCGCGATATTTCGTTCCTTATGGTGCGTCTGAAAATACCTTCATTGTCAATTGCTTCAAAATTATCTCCGCCGTGTCTGCCGGGTTTCCGTCGTTGTCCACGGTGAGGTCCGCGAAGCGTTCATACAGGGGCTTCCGTTTCTCATAGATGGCCGCCACGCCGTCCCGCTGGGAGACGGGGCGGCCGTCCACGGGCAGGGCCTTCAAATCCCGGCGGAGCCAGACGATTTGGCCGTTCTGATGGAGCAGATCATAGTTTTCCGCCCGCATCACGCAGCCGCCGCCGGTGGCGATCACCAGGCCGGACTGCTTCCCCAGGTCCGCCAGGACCTGGGTCTCCACCCTTCGGAAGGCTTCCTCGCCCTCTTTGGCGAAATAATCCGGGATGGACATGCCGATGCGCGCCTCGATTTCCCCGTCGGCGTCGGCCAACCGGCGGCCCAGCTTTTCCGCCAGGATCCGGCCCACGGTGGACTTGCCGGAGCCGGGCATGCCGATGAGGATCACATTCCGCATCTGGCTTCCCACCTGCTTCCAGACCCGCTCCAGGGACGCCCGGTCCACGGGCTGGCCGGTCCACAGTTCGCTGGCTCGGGCCGCCTGGCCCACCAGCATGTAGAGGCCGCTTTCACAGGGGATGTTCCGTTTCTCCGCATCCAGAATCAGCCGGGTCCTGGCCGGATTGTAGACCACGTCCAGGACGGCCTCCAGCTTCGGCAGCCGGTCCAGGTTCAACGGCGACTGACCGTTGTTGGGATACATGCCCACGGGTGTTGTGTTCACCAGAATGGCCGCACCGGCGTGTTTTTCCAGGTTTTCATAGTTGTCCGGGCCGGA
>CAMEIU010000036.1 GCA_945918815.1 uncultured Clostridia bacterium | reverse complement strand
CATCAACACCGACCTGGCCAACGACCTGGGCAACCTGGTTTCCCGTACCGTGGCCATGGTGCAGAAGTATTTCGGCGGCACCCTGCCCGAGGAGCAGGAGGCCGACGAGGCGCTGGACGCGGAGCTGCTGGCCATGGCCTCCGGCCTGCGGGACAAGTATGAGGCAGAGATGGAGCGGTATCAGTTCCAGAACGCGTTGGCGGAGGTCTTCAAGGTCATCTCCCGGGCCAACAAGTATATCGACGAGAACGCCCCCTGGATCCTGGCCAAGGACGAAGCCAAAAAGCCCCGGCTGGCAAGGGTCATGTACAACCTGCTGGAGACCATCCGCATCTGCGGCGCCCTCCTGACCCCGGTGATGCCCGAGACGGCGGAGAAGATCATGGGCCGCATCGGCGCCACGGAATACGGCTGGGATTCCCTGGCCGCCTTCGGCGTCCTGTCCGCCACGGCCCAGGTCACCGGCGGTGAAGCCCTGTTCCCCCGCATCGACATGAACAAGGAGCTGGCCGAATTGGAGGCCATCCACGAGGCTGCTTTGAAGGCCGCCGAGGCTCCCCAGGAGGACCCGCTGCCCGAGCCTCTGCCTCCCATGGACTTCGACACCTTCTGCAAGGTGGAGATGACCGTGGTGAAGGTCCTCAGCTGTGAGAAGGTCAAGAAGAGCGAAAAGCTCCTGAAATTCCAGCTGGACGACGGCACCGGCACGCCGCGGCAGATCCTCTCCGGCATCGCCAAGTATTATCAGCCGGAAGAGCTGCTGGGCAAGACCCTGGTGGCCGTCACCAACCTGCCCCCCAGAAAGATGATGGGCCAGGAGAGCTGCGGCATGCTGCTGTCTGCCGAGCGCGGCGACAAGCTGAACCTGGTCATGCTGGACGACAAGATCCCGGCAGGCGCAAGATTGGTATAATGTCATAAACAGAAAAGACCCTCGTGCCCCCTCTCCAGGGGGCTCCGCGAAGCGGTGGGGGTTGTACCGGCAAGCAATTTTACCGACCAAACGGTACAATTGCAAGCCTGCGGCAACCCCCAACCACCTTCGTTGGCAGCCCCCCGAGAGGGGGCACGAGGGATTTTATTTCTCATATCAAAAGGAGGTACGGACGATGAATTCGATTCTCATCCAAAACGCCAAAGCCATTGTCACCGTGGACGATCAGGACCGGGTGCTGTATGACAGCAATCTGCTCATTGAAAACGGAATCATCACCTACATCGGGCCGGAGGCAAAGAAGGCCCAACGGGTTATCGACGCCCGGGGCTGCTTTGTATATCCGGGCCTCGTCAACACCCACCACCATCTCTATCAGACCTTCACCCGGAATCTGCCCCAGGTGCAGAAGATGGAGCTGTTCCCCTGGCTGACGGCCCTCTATGAGGTCTGGCGGGGCCTGGACGAGGACTGCATTTACTACAGCAGCCTCACCGGCCTGGGCGAGCTGGTTCGCTACGGCTGCACCACCTGTATGGATCACCACTATGTGTTCCCCAGGGAGGGCTCCGAGCGGTTCATTGACACCCAGTTCCGGGCCGCCGACGATCTGGGCATCCGCTTCCACGCCACCAGGGGCAGTATGTCCCGGGGCAAATCAGACGGCGGACTGCCGCCGGATGATCTGGTCCAGCCGGTGGACGTGATTTTGAAGGACAGCCAGCGGCTGGTGGAGAAGTTCCACGATCCGAAGCCCTTCGCCATGCATCAGGTGGCCCTGGCCCCCTGCTCTCCGTTTTCCGTCACCACGGACCTTCTGAAGGAATCGGCCCTCCTGGCAAGGGACCTGAAGGTCCGGCTCCACACCCACCTCTGCGAGACCAAGGACGAGGAACACTTCTGCCTGGAACTGCTGGGAAAGCGGCCCCTCGACTACATGGCCTCCTGCGGCTGGCTGGGGAACGACGTGTGGTTTGCCCACGGCATCTATTTCAAAGATGAAGAGTTGAAGCTCCTGGCGGACACCGGTACCGGCGTGGCCCACTGCCCCGTGTCCAACATGAAGCTGGCCTCCGGCGTGTGCCGGATCCCGGATCTCATGAAGCGGGGAGTCTCGGTGGGTCTGGCTGTGGACGGCTCTGCCTCCAACGACTGCTCCAACCTGCTGGCGGAGATCCGGGCCGCCTATCTGGTCCACCGGCTGACCTGGTCCAATGACGCCCCCACGGGCTACGACATCCTGAAGCTGGCCACCCGGGGCAGTGCGGCGGTGCTGGGCCGGGACGACATCGGCCAGCTGGCCGTGGGGAAGGCCGGCGACCTGTTCTTAGTGGACGTGGACTGCCTGGACCTGGTGGGGGCCCAACTGGACCCCGGCTGCCTCTTCGGCACCGTGGGCTACGCCCGGCCTGCCAAATGCGTGGTGGCCGCGGGCAAGGTCATCGCGGAAGACGGCCGCCTCCTTGGAATCGACGAACCCACTGTCACCGAGCATGCCAACCAGACCATGCTGTCCTTCCTGACCCGCGGCGGCATGCGAGGATAAAAGAAAATTGGGATTTTGTAGAGCGAATTGACAATTGACAATGGACAATTGACAATTATGGTGTCGCTTCGCGATGAATTAGAATTGACAGAAGCACGATCAAGCAACACCGTAGGGGCGGCCCCGCGTGGCCGCCCGAAAGCCTGCACCAACGGGCGGCCACATGGGGCTGCCCCTACGGATTTCTTTCTGGCGGGCAATCATTTCAATCATCCGCGAAGCGGATACCTCCATTGCCAATTGTCAATTATCAATTGTCAACTCATAGATAAATTCCAATTTGTCCGCCTTCCGTTTTGCTGCGTTCCGGTATGGGCTTGCATATCTATTCAAAATAATTGATTCTCCATCTTCCCTTTTTCATCGAAACGTTGTAAAATAAAACAAGAGAGCAGAGCGCGCTGAGAGAGAAAACTGCCACTCTGCACAAATTTAAGGGAGGAATTTCTATGTCAGGCTTTGCATTGATCGTGGCCTTCGTCCTTGCCATCGTCGTGATGATTGTGGCGATTTCCAAGTTCAAGGTCCATCCGTTCCTGGCCATCATGGGCGTGTCGCTGCTGCTGGCCCTGGTGGCGGGCATCCCGCTGACCAACGTGACCAATGCCGACGGAAGCGTCACATCCGGCATCCCGACCGTCATCGGCGCGGGCTTCTCGGGCACCTTCACCAGCATCGGCATCGTCATCATTCTGGGCGCATTGATCGGCTCCGTCCTGGAGAAGACCGGCGCGGCCTTGAAGCTGGCCGACCTGGTGGTCAAGCTGGTTGGCAAAAAACACCCGGAGATTGCCATTGAGCTCATGGGCTGGGTGGTCTCCATTCCTGTTTTCTGTGACAGCGGCTTCGTCATCCTGGATCCCATCCGCCGGGCTCTGGTCAAGCGCACCGGCACCTCCAGTGTGGCCATGACCGTGGCGCTGTCTGCCGGCCTGTACATTTCCCATGTGTTTATCCCGCCCACGCCCGGTCCCATCGCCGCCGCCAACACCCTGGGCATCGGCAACAATCTGCTGCTGGTCATGGGCATCGGCGTTCTGGCCTCCATCCTGCCCCTGATCGCGGGCTACTTCTATGCCAAGTTCATCGGCAAGCGGGTCAAGAGCGCGGACGAGGTCGGCGACACCGACGCGGTAGTCAAGACCTATGAAGAGCTGGTGGCCGAATACGGCAAGCTGCCCAACGCCTGGAACGCCCTGGCGCCCATTCTGGTTCCCATCGTCCTGATGGCCCTGGGCTCCATCGCCGCCATGGCCGGCTGGACCGGCACGGCGTTCGCCGTCTGCGATTTCCTGGGCAAGCCCATCATCGCTCTGACCGTGGGCACCATCTTCGCCGTCATCCAGATGGGCACCGCCCATAAGATGGGCGACTTCTACAAGGTCACCAACGATACCCTGAAGACCGTCGGCCCCATCCTGTTTGTCACTGCCGCCGGCGGCGTCCTGGGCAAGGTCATCTCCTCCACCAGCATGGTCAGCTACATCACCTCCAACGCCAACGTGCTGGAGACCGTGGGCATCCTGTTCCCGTTCCTGCTGGCCGCCATCCTCAAGAGCGCGCAGGGCTCCTCCACCGTTGCCATCACCACCACGGCCGGCATTATTGCCCCGCTGATGGGCGCGCTGGGCCTGGATACGCCCGCACGGGCCGCCCTGACCGTTATGGCCATCGGCGCAGGCGCCATGACCGTCTCCCACGCCAACGACTCCTACTTCTGGGTCGTCACCAACTTCGGCGATATGACCCCCGAGCAGGGCTACAAGACCCAGACTCTCTGCACCCTGGTCCTGGGCGTGGCCGCCATGATCGGCATCTTTATCCTGTCCCTGATCTTCCGGTAAGTATTCGCCATCGCAGATGAAACGCCCGGTCGGGCGCGGCGGCCCCGGCGCGCCGTGCAGGCGCTTCCCAAACGGAAGCGCCTGCATCGGCAGGCCGAGGCCGCCCTGCATTTTGTACGCACCTTCGGACCCATGTAGGGGCGGCTATCAGCCGCCTGCATGGAGCGGGTGCGTGGAAGTTCCATATTCGCCTTCAAACGGAAAGGAGTATCCTGCTTATGAATCAAGTTCTGCGGGCCCATGCCGATTCCATCGTCGCCGCCTCCATCCAGGCGGTTCAGCCGGACGCCGCCGTCCGCCGCGCCCTGGAGGGGCGGCAGTTCCCGGGCCGGGTGGCGCTGGTGGCCGCCGGAAAGGCCGCGTGGCAGATGGCGAAGGCCGCCCACGACTGCCTGGGCAGCCGCATCGATGCGGGCGTGGTGGTCACCAAGTACGGCCATGTGAAGGGCCCCATCGCCAACTTTGCCTGCCGGGAGGCCGGTCATCCGGTGCCCGACGAGAATTCCTTCGCCGCCACCCAGGAGGCCCTGGATCTGGTGTCCGGCCTGACGGCAGAGGACACGGTGCTGTTCCTCCTGTCCGGCGGCGGCAGCGCGCTCTTTGAAAAGCCTCTGGTGTCCGGGGCTGTGCTCCAGGATATCACCGGGCAGCTGCTGGCCTGCGGCGCGGACATTGTGGAGATGAACACGGTCCGCAAGCGGCTGTCCGCCGTCAAGGGCGGCCGGTTCGCCCAGGCCTGCGCCCCGGCCCGGGTGGTCTCCGTGGTGCTCTCCGACATTCTCGGGGATCCGCTGGATATGATCGCCTCCGGCCCTGCCTGCCCTGACGGCTCCACCTGCGCCCAGGCCAAGGCCATTGTGGAAAAATACAGTCTCCGTCTGCCGCCGGAGGCCCGGGCCTGTCTGGAACAGGAGACGCCGAAAGAATTGGACAACGTGGAGACCCGGATCACCGGCAGTGTCCGGGAGCTGTGCGCCGCCGCCGCCAAGGCCTGCCGGGACCTGGGCTATGAACCGGTGGTTCTGACCGACCGGCTCTGCTGCCAGGCCAGGGAAGCTGGCAGCTTCCTGGCCTCCATCCTCCAGACCCACGCCGGTTCCGGCAAATCCCTGGCCTTCCTGGCCGGCGGTGAGACCGTAGTCCGGCTGACGGGCAAGGGGAAGGGCGGACGAAATCAGGAGCTGGCCCTGGCCGCTGCCTCGGGAATCGCAGGCCTGCCCAACGCGGCGGTGTTCAGCGTGGGCAGCGACGGTACCGACGGCCCCACCGACGCCGCCGGCGGCTACACCGACGGCGAGACGGATGCCCTGCTGAAATCCAAGGGAATCGACGTCTACCAGGTTCTCCAGAACAACGACGCCTACCACGCCCTGCAAGCCGTGGACGGCCTGATCGTCACCGGCCCCACCGGCACTAACGTCAACGACGTGGCCGTGGCCTTACTGCGGGCATAAAATAAAAAACCTCGTGCCCCCTTCGGGGGAGTACGAAGAAAACGCCGTAGGGGCGACCCTTGCGGTCGCCCGACTGCATACTCCGGGCGACCGCAAGGGTCGCCCCTACGGTTCAATTTATAGTTCTCCCAATACGCTGCCAATGGATTCGTGGAAGATCAAATTAGCCTCGTCGTCGTAGGGCGTCTCGTCCCGGTTGATGAGGACCAGCTTGTTTCCGCGGTAATAGCGCAGCAGGCCCGCCGCCGGATAGACCGTCAGGCTGGTGCCGCCGACGATCAGCACATCGGCGCCCGCAATGGCCTCCACGGAGCCCATGATGCACTTGTCGTTGAGGGACTCCTCGTAGAGCACCACGTCGGGCTTGATGATTCCGCCGCAGCTGCACCGTGGGATGCCCGTGGACTGCTGGATGAACTCCGGCCCGTAGAATTTGCCGCATTTCTGGCAGTAGTTCCGGTGGATGGAGCCGTGGAGCTCATAGACCTTCTTGTTGCCGGCCTTGTAGTGGAGGCCGTCGATGTTCTGGGTCACCACGGCTTTCAGCTTTCCCTGTTCCTCCAGCCGGGCCAGGGCCAGATGGGCGCGGTTGGGCTCCACATCGAGAATCAGCATCTTTTCTCGGTAGAAGTTGTAAAAATACTCGGCGTGGGCGTGGAAAAAGCTGTGGCTCAGAATGGTCTCCGGCGGATAGGCGAATTTCTGGTGGTACAGGCCGTCGGTGCTTCGGAAGTCCGGGATGCCGCTCTCGGTGGACACGCCCGCGCCGCCGAAGAAGACGATGTTGTCACTGTCCTGGACCCAGCTTTTCAGGGTCGAGATCTTGTCCATATTCTTCCTCCATTTCTCGCAGTAGCTTTTTGTCCTGCTTGGTTTCAAAGCGCAGCTTCCGGTACATGTCCGGCCTGCGTTCATAGGTGCGGTACAGGGACTGCTTCCTGCGCCAGCGGTCCACGGCGGCGTGGTTGCCGGAGAGCAGGATTTTCGGCACCGCCAGATCGTGCCAGACCTCCGGCCTGGAATACTGGGGATATTCCAACGTCCCGGCCCAGTGGCTCTCGTCGGTGAAGCATTCCTCGTCCCCCAGAACTCCCGGCACCAGACGGCACACGGCGTCGGCCACGGCCATGGCGGGAATCTCGCCGCCGGTCAGCACAAAGTCGCCCAGGGAGATCTCCTCGTCCACGCACTCGTCGATGAACCTTTGGTCGATGCCCTCATAATGGCCGCAGACCAGCACCAAGGGCTGGCCCAGGTCCCGGAGCCGTCTCGCATCGGCCTGGGTGAAGGTCTTGCCGCAAGGCGATAAATAGATGGTGTGGACCGGCGCGCCGGCCTCGTCGCAGACGGCCTCCCAGCAGCGAAACAGCGGATCCGCCTGGAGAATGGCCCCATGGCCGCCGCCGTAGGGATAGTCGTCCACCTGGTTCTGCTTGTTGGTGGTGTAATCCCGGATCTGCCAGGTCTCGATTTCAATCAGGCCCTTGGCCTGGGCGCGGCCTAAGATGCTCTCGTGCATGATCGCGCCCACGGTGTCGGGAAACAGGGTCATGATGTCAATCCGCATCGCTCCGCATCCCTTCAATGAGCTTTACCTTTACAAAGCCTGCCTTGGTGTCGATTTCCTCCACGAACTCCTTCACGGCGGGAATCAGATATTCATGCTCCCCCTGGACCACATACACGTCGTTGCCCGGCAGGGGCATGACCTCGGTGATTTTTCCGATCTCCGTACCGTCCGCCAGAACCGGCAGGCCAATGAGATCGGCGATGAACACAGTCCCGTCCTCCAGCTCCACATCGGACCGGGCGATGGCGATTTCCTTCTGCCGCAGCTTGGCGGCATCGTCGATGGAATCCACGCCTTTCAGCTTCAAAAGCACCATGGACTTCTGCAGGCTGGCGTGCTGGACGGCGTATTCCTTCCCGTCGATGAAAAACCGGTCGAACTCCAGCAGGAATTCCGGGTCGTCGGCCCAGGGCATGACCTTCACATCGCCCCGGAGCCCGTGGGTGTTGACAATCTGCCCGGTGGGAATCAAATCGAGATTCTTCATGGCATCCTCCTGGTCATCCTTCGCAGGTTTCTTCGCAGCCGCCGCAATCGGATTCGGGGGCACGGCCCTGGTTCAGTTCCGGGTCCAGCGCCTCGGCGACTTTGATCATCAGGGCGCACTCCATCCGCTTGCGGAAGACGCGGCAGCCGTATTCGTAGATTCCGTGGATGTCGCCGGAGGCGTGGAGGGCGTTGGCCGCGCAGCCGCCGGAGCAGTAGAGCCTGGCCCAGCAGTCCTTGCAGTCGGGCCGGGCGTAGACGTTGCAGAGCTTGAACTCGTCCCGCAGATTGGTGTTGGTGACGCCGTTCCAGATGTCGCCCAGCTTATAGGCCTCGTCGCCCACGAACTGGTGGCAGGGATACAGGTCGCCCCAGGGGGTCACGGCCATGTACTCCGTGCCGGAGCCGCAGCCGGAGATCCGCTTGTAGATGCAGGGACCGTGCTGGAGGTCCAGCATGTAGTGGTAGAAGGTGATGGGCTTGCCGTCCTTTTCCCGCCGGATCATGTCCTTGGCCAGGATTTCATATTGCTCGCACAAGACCGGGAAATCTTCCTCCGTCAGGGCGCAGGGATCATCCGGGGCGGAGACCACCGGCTCCATGGAAAGCTCCGTGAAGCCCAGGTCGTCAGCCATGTGGAACAGGTCGTTGGTGAAATCCGGGTTGTAGTGGGTGAAGGTGCCGCGCATGTAGTAGTTCTTGCCGCCCCGGGCCTCCACGAATTTCTGGAACTTGGGCACGATGCGGTCGTAGCTGCCCACGTCGTGGATATCCTTGCGGAAGCGGTCGTTGACCTCCTTCCGGCCGTCCAGGCTCAGGACCACGTTGTAGCACTCCCGGTTGGCCCACTCGATGACCTCGTCGGTGATTCCGATGCCGTTGGTGGTCAGGGTGAAGCGGAAGTTCTTGCCCTTTTCCTTTTCAATGCTCCGGGCGTAGGCCACCAGGTCCTTGCAGACCTGGAAGTTCATCAGCGGCTCGCCGCCGAAGAAGTCCACCTCCAGATTCCGCCGGGTGCCGGAATGCTCGATGAGGAAATCCAAGGCCCGCTTGCCGGTCTCGAAGGACATGAGGCCCGCCTTCCCGTGAAACTTGCCCTGGGCCGCGAAGCAGTACTCGCAGTTCAGATTGCAGGTGTGGGCCACATGGAGGCAGAGGGCCTTGACCACGGTGCTGCGGTTTTTAAAATCAAAGGCCTTGTCGGCGTAGGTGTCCTCTGTGAACAGCTTCCCCGCCTGGGTCAGAGCGTCGATATCCGCCAGACATTCCCGGATCTCTTCCCCGGAATAGCGGCCTTGCAGAAGGGCCTCCGTCTCCGTGCGGCTCTTTCCCTGGTCCAGCAGGGCGATGGCATCGTAGGCCAACTGGTCCACGGCGTGGACGCTGCCGCTGTAGACGTCCAGGACGATATTGTATCCGTTTAATTGATATTGATGAATCATAGTTATTTTCCTTAAAAAATGCCGGAACGCAGAAGCGCTCCGGTACTTTTATCATGTGACACGCTTATTTCTCGTCTTTGTTCTCGCAAGCCTGGTTGGCGATGCCGCAGCTGGTCTTGCAGGCGCTCTGGCAGGAAGTCTGGCATTCGCCGCAGCCGCCGTTCTGCACGCTCTTGGCCATGTCACGGGTGTTCAGAGTCTGAATGTGAGCCATGGAAAGTTCCTCCTTCGGTGCGAATTGATATACATACTATACACGCTTTTCCCCCGTTTTGTCAACCGACCGGGGAATTTTTTCCGATTTGGAAAACCCTCCGGGCGGCCGCAAGGGCCGCCCCTACGGCGGGATCGGAGGCGTGTCCGTAGGGGCGACCCTTGCGGTCGCCCGCTGGCACAGCCCTGAATCACCGGGAGATGCAGCGGAACATGCCGCCGGTTCCGCCGGTGTGCTTCAAAGCGGTGCCGGTTTGCTCCAGCTGTGCCGCGGCTTCCAGGAATCCTTCGGTGATTTCCTCTCCGGGGGCCAGCAGGGGCACGCCGGGGGGATAGGCCCAGACGTATTCGGCGGCCATGTGGCCCAGAGCCTGTTCCGGGGGAAGCTGTTCTGCGGGGGCTGCCAGGGCCTGGGCCATGGTGCAATGGACCGGGCCGGGCGGCGGCAATGCCGGCGTATGGTCCGCCGGAACCGGTTCCGCTTCCCGGTCCAGCACATGCAGCGCCCCGGAAAACCGGTCCAACGAATCCTCGGAATCCGCGGGACTGGTCATGGCCAGCAGGTTTTCGCCGCAGGCCATCTCCGTCTCGAAGCCAAACCGCGTCCGCAGGGCCTCCGCCAGAGACGGGCCGGTGAACCCGGTCCCCCGGCAGTTGACCAACAGCTTGGAAGGGTCCCGGTCAAAAAACGCCGGACGGTCCCCCAAAAGCCGCAGATGCCGGAAATCCGCCGCCGCCTCCGTGAACCGGGTCAAACGGCCCGACCAGGCCTCGAACAATTCCCGGCCCCGGCTCTGCAAAATTCCGGTGCAGCCGTCCAGGGAGGCCAGCAGCGGATAAGAGGGGGAGCTGGTCTCGAATACGTCCAGCTGCCGCTCGATTTCATCCGGGTCCGCCAGGGATCCCGCCAGATGGAGCCATGCCGTCTGGGTCAGGCTGGGCAGAGTCTTGTGGGGACTTTGAATCACAACGTCCGCCCCGGTCTTCACCGCGCCGTCGGGGAAGCCCGGAAACAGGCCCAGGTGGGCCCCGTGGGCCTCGTCCACCAGAAGGGGTACGCCGCGCTGATGGCACAGGACCGCAATGGCTTTGATGTCGGAAACGATGCCCTCATAGGTGGGGCTGGTCAAAATGACGCATCTGGCCCGGGGACAGCGGTCCAATGCCGCTGCCACGGCCTCCGGCGGGACGCTGCCGTAGATTCCGAAATCCTCGTCCACCGGCGGGACCAGCCATTCCACGGACAGATTTCCCAATTCCATGGCGTGGTAGACCGATTTGTGGCAATTCCGGGCGCAGATCACCGGACTGCCGTAGGGAGCCAGGGCCCGAATTCCGGCCAGAATGCCGCAGGTGCTGCCGTTTACCAGATACCAGGTCCGCCTGGCTCCGTACAGCTCCGCCGTCCGCGCCATGGCCTGGGCCAGGATCTCCCGGGCGTCGTGGAGATCGTCGGTGCCCGGCACCTCCGTCACATCCCACCCATAGGGCAGCCCCGGCCCCGGGGCCATCCGCCGCTTGTGGCCCGGCATGTGCAGCGGGTACAGCTCCTGTTGGGCATATGCCTCCAACTGCTTCTGCAAACGGTGTTCCTCCATGGCCGGACCTCCTTCCTGAAATGCCGGTTTTATGCTATCATAGTTTGAGAGAATTGACAATGGACAATTGACAATGAAGGTGTCGCTCTGCGACGATTTCAATTTTAGGCGGCGCCCTCGTGCCCCCCTTCTGTAGGGGCGGCTATCAGCCGCCCGCATGGGGCTCCGCGAAGCGGTACGGGGGTGCGGTTCTTTTTTCATTTTTCAAAATTTCCTGCAACACTTTGGTGGGCTTGTTCGTTATCCAATCAGAAAGGGGGGATGCAGGATGTGGGAGGAGCTGTATGAGACCCATGAACAGGAGCTGCTGCGCTACGCCGTGGGTGTGTGCCGCAATCGGGAGCGGGCCGAGGACCTGGTCCAGGAGACGTTTCTCAGGGCCATGCAGAACGCGGATCCCTTCGAGGACCTGGGACCCAGCCAGAAGCGCGCCTGGCTGTTTCGGACCCTGAAAAACCTGTTCTGTGACCGGTTCCGCCGGGCTTCCCTGGAAGACGCCTACGCGGAGACATACCGGGAGGACGCGGCCGCTTTGGAGCCGGGCTACGGCGAGACGGAGAACGCCCTTCTCCTGGCAAAGCTGCCGGAGCAGGACCGGGTCCTGTTCCGAATGCGCTACCTGGAGGGCTGCACCGCGTCTGAGCTGTCCGAACTCTTCCACCTCCCCGCCGGCACCATCCGGGCCAGACTGTCCCGGAGCCGGGCATACCTGAAACAGATCCTGCGGGAGGAATGAACCGTGTATCCGAACAACGCCAACCGAAAAACCAGATTTTGGAGGAATCAAACATGGAAAAGAAAACGGTTATCAATACAAGCACTTGCGATGTGCGGCATGTCAGCGAAGAAACCCTGGAACACTACGGTCAATTGGTCATCAACGCCGCAGTTGTACTGGCCGACCCACAGTCCCGCGCGCTGCTGGCCCGGTACCCGGTGACCATGAACTGCGCCAGGGTCCTGGACATTGAGGGCGACGTGCAGCTCAGTACGGTCAACGGCTCCGCCCAGATCAAGAGCGGCGAGGTCCCGACTCAGAAGCGGTATCTGGTGGTCAACGGCTCTCTGGAGATCGGACCCGATACCCAGCCGGTGTTGGCGCAGTATGTGGGCATCGCCGTCAACGGCTCCGTCACCTATCCCGAGAGCCTGAACGGGGCTTTGGGCATGCTGACCGTCAACGGCTCCACCACCTGCTATCCCGACGGGGCCATGCTGTTGAAGCGGAACGCGGTGGTCGACCGGCTGTTTGCCTTGCGGGCCAAGGCGGGCCAGTACTGGGCCGGACGGCGGCTGATCATGGTGGACCCGCAGCTGGACCCGAAGGCGTTGGAGGCCAAGGGCGCAAGATTTGCCAGCCAGGAAGCCATTCTGGCCGAGTCCAAGGTGGAGGGCCTCATCGGCCTCCTGGATGAGAAGACCGACATCATCATCGTCCCCGACGGGACCGCCGTGATCCGGGACGACGTGACCCTGGAGAACAGCACCGTGAAAAAGCACGGCGGGAAGCTATATCTCATCGGTGACCTGACCGTGGACCGGAACGGCGCGGAGGCATTGGAAGCGCTGGAATACCTCCACGTCTGCGGCGACGTTTCGGTGACGGCGGATCTGAAGGACCGGCTGCTGGAGAAGGCCCAGGAGATCACGGGAGATGTGAAGATTCTCAAGACCCGGGGCAGGACCCTGCAGGACAGACCCTATGTGAAGGTGTCCAAGTGGATGCTGGAGCGGGAGCCGGAGGGCGTGGCCGTGATGGACTGCGCCATCGTGAAGCTGGACGGGGACCTGGACAAAGACCTGATTCTGGAGCGCCTGACCATCTCCGACTGCGCCGTGGTCCGCTGCACGCCGGACCAGGAGGACGCCGTCGCCGCCGTCAGTGAAGACGTGGCCCAAATCGGCGGCAAGGAAGAAGACGACGAAGCCTTCACCCCCCTGAAGGGCGCCGCCAAGGTCATCAACGCGGCGGAGTATGTGCTGTAACTGCGGCCATAGGCCTAAAAATGGGAGCCTGTTAAAAGACAAGACGCTTTTAACAGGCTCCCGGTTTATTGGTGACCGATGTGGCTTCTAAAAAAACTCCAGCGCAGCAGCCGTGAAATGACCACGGCCTTGTTCCTCCTGTGATGCACCGAGATTGGCATTGCCACCGCTGACCTTGACCTTCTCACCATCGGGCTTGTGATGGATATGTGGACGGAAAAGGGCGACGATGGCGCGACCTACGACAAGGTCGCATCGCAGGAGGATTTCGACCGGTTCTGATAGTAGAAGGATTCATAATTCCGTGCTATAATTACCTCGATAAATCGTTGCTTGGCGATTTGGTAAATCCAAATAAATAAATTTTATAGGGAACAGGAATTTGAATTTGCCGGGATGCGGATTCTTATTTTTGGGGAAAAGCAAGCAAAAAATAGAAATAGACATGGTTGTCCATATAAAAAAATCAATTTCTCGCTTTGTGTCGTGGTTGAAATCGATGAAATAAACTAATCTATCGGTGGAAGGAGGAACAAAATGAAACAAGAAAAAGTTGGAAGCTTTCTTAAAGAGCTTCGAAAAGAAAAGAATATTACACAGGAACAGCTGGCAGAACAGTTAAATGTTTCTGGACGGACTGTTTCACGTTGGGAGACTGGCTCAAATATGCCAGACATAAGTATTCTGGTTGATTTGGCAGAATTCTATAATGTCAGCATCCCTGAAATCATTGATGGAGAAAGGAAAAGCGAGAAAATGAATAATGAAGTAAAGGAAACAGCATTAAAAATATCAGATTATGCAGAGACGATCAATCAAAAGATAAAGATGAGATTCTTTTGGTTAACAATGATAGCATTGATAGGAATGATTGCATTTGTAGTAATTGAGGCATCGGGCTTAGATACACCAGGCAGTTTATATGAGCGCGCAGCAAGTGTTGGCCTTGGCTTCGGCTTTGTTGTGTTAATTGTTATTGCAATGTATTTATCTGGCGCTTTCGGAAAGCTAAAGGCAAGACGAATGATGTATAGAAATGCTAAGGCAATACCGCATAATGCAAAACATGCCAAAATGTGATATACTATCCACATGGATAAGCAAATGAGTCTGTCCGCGTTCAGCGATGAGCTCGCACAGGTGCGGACGAAGAAAAAAGAATTTCTCACACAGATGGACCGCATCATTCCGTGGGGAGAGTGGATCGCACTCATTCGGCCGTGCTATTATA
>CAMEIU010000035.1 GCA_945918815.1 uncultured Clostridia bacterium | reverse complement strand
TATAACTTCGGCGCGGCCATCCTACGTTCCGTGGGCGACACGGACCGGCCGCTGCTGTTTCTGCTGTTCTCCGGCGTTATCAATGTGATTCTCAATCTGATTCTGGTCATTGCCTTCCGGCTGGACGTGGCAGGCGTGGCCATTGCCACGGTGGTGTCCCAGTATGTGGCGGCCGTTCTGGTGGTCCTGTGCCTGATCCGGTCAGAGGGCCCCTACCGGCTCCGGCCCAATCAGATCCGGTTTTACAAGGACATGCTGCTGAAAATCGTGCAGATCGGCTTCCCTGCCGGGCTCCAGGGCACCATTTTCTCTATCTCCAACGTGATCATTCAGAGCGCCATCAATTCCTTCGGCTATGTGACCATGGCGGGCAACTCCGCCGCAGGAAATCTGGACGGCTTTATCTACATCTCCATGAACTCGGTCTACCACGCCGCCCTGTCCTTCACCAGCCAGAACATGGGCGCGCGGAAGCTGGACCGGGTCAACAAGGTGGCCATCGGCTGTGTGACCCTGGTCACCGCCATCGGCCTGGTCATGACCGCCATCGTCTATCTCCTGGGGCCCCAGCTCCTGTCCCTCTACGTCTCCAGCAGTGACGCCGACCGGGATGCGGTCATTGCCGTCGGCATGATCCGTCTGACCTATGTGGGCCTGCCCTACTTCGTCTGCGGTCTCATGGAGGTGGGCTGCGGCGCCCTGCGGGGCCTGGGCAAATCCTGGCTGCCGCTGATCATCTCCACCCTGGGCGCCTGCGTGTTCCGTATCATCTGGATCTACACGGTCTTCGCCGCCCATCCGACCCTGGAAACCCTGTATATCTCCTATCTCATCAGCTGGGTCCTGACCACCGCCGCCCACTTCACGGCCTTGTTCCTGACCAGAAGGAAGATGAAAGAACAATTTGCCGCAGCCAATTGAACCAGCCAAACCAGCCTCACGCCCTCCCTCAAGGGGGCATGAGGCTGGTTTTTGCGGTTCAAAAGCATAGCAAAAGACAGGATGCGCCATTTTCTCGCCCCTGCGGGGCAACCGAAAATGATGCGCAAAAGCTTCATACGCGCAGGCTGTTGCCTGTGATCGTGGTGCGCAATATTGCGCATGAAGTTTTATGCCTGTACAGGCACGAGGGCCGAATGCGGGACGCATATATGCGTCCCCTACAGAGCATGATCGTATCTCCTCTGTAGGGGCGGCATATATGCCGCCCGTCAGGCAGGCGGCTGCATCCTGGAACGAACTGCCCCTACAGGGGGTGCGTTTCCTTATCCGTTCTGGAACTGGCTGTTGTAGAGTTCGGCGTAGAAGCCGTTTTGTGCCAGCAGTTCCTGGTGGGTGCCGCTTTCCACCACGTCGCCGTCCTTTAAAACCAGAATCAAATCGGCATTCTTGATGGTGGAGAGCCGGTGGGCGATGACGAAAGAGGTCCGGCCGCGGGTCAGCTCGTCCATGGCCTTCTGGATCAGCACCTCCGTGCGGGTATCCACGGAGCTGGTGGCCTCGTCGAGAATCAGCATGGGGGCATTCTCGATCATGGCCCGGGCGATGGTCAAAAGCTGCTTCTGGCCCTCGGACAGGTTGGTCTTGTCGTCGATGACCGTGTCGTAGCCCTTGGGCAGGGTCTTGATGAAGTGGTGCATGCCCACGGCCTTGCAGACCTCCTTGAGCCGCTGGTCGGAGATCCCCTCCTTGCCGTAGACCACGTTCTCCCGGATGGTGCCCTCAAAGAGCCAGGTGTCCTGGAGGACCATGCCGAAGAGGTCGTGGATGTTCTCCCGGGTCAGCTCCGTGGTGGGAATGCCGTCGATGCGGATCTCGCCGCCGTCCAGCTCATAGAAGCGCATCAGCAGGTTCACCAATGTGGTCTTGCCTGCGCCGGTGGGGCCCACGATGGCCACCTTCCGGCCCGGCTCCACGGTCTCGGTGAAGTCGTGGATGATGATCTTGTCGGGGGTGTAGCCGAATTTCACATGGTCGAACTCCACCCGGCCCTTCGTGGTCTCCAGCCGCTTCGTCTTGTGGCTTTCGTCCTCCAGCTCCTTGGCCTCCAGGAATTCAAAAACCCGGCCCGAGGCGGCGGCGGTCTGCTGGAGACTGGTCATGCTCTGAGCGATCTGGCTCAGGGGATTGGTGAACAGGCGGACATAGACCATAAAGGCCACGATGACGCCGAAGGTGATCTGACGGTTCATGACCAGGGCCGCGCCCACCACGCAGACGGACACATAGCCCAGGTTGCCCACGAAGCCCATGATGGGCTGCATGAGGCCGGAGAGGAACTGGGACTTCCAGTTGCTCTCATAGAGCTTCCGGTTCAGTTCCTCGAACTGGGCCGAGGCCTCGGCCTCGCCGTTGTAGAGCTTGATAATGTGCTGGCCGGTGTAGGCCTCCTCGATGTGGCCGTTGATCTTGCCCAGCCATTCCTGCCGGGCCCGGAAATACTTCTGGGACCGGCCCATGAGGACCGACATCAACAGGAAGCCCAGGAGCGACGCCACAATGGCGGTGACGGCCATGGTCCAGTTTGTCTTGAACATCATAAAGAGACAGCCCAGGAGCAAGGTCACGGCGGACACCAGATTGGTGACGCTCCGCTGGACGGTCTCGCTGATGGTGTCCACATCGTTTGTGATACGGGAGAGGATATCGCCGAAGGTGGTTTTATTATAGTAGTCGATGGGCAGCCGGTTGATCTTCTCCGAAATGGCGGCCCGGAGATTTTTTGACAATGACATGTTGACCCGGGTGTTGACCTGCCCCTGGACGAGGCCCAGCAGGAAGCTGGAGCCGTAGAAGGCCACCAGGGTCAGGCAGATGGTCAGGACCCGGTCCATGTCGATGCCGGTGAGAATGCCCTCGGTGATACAGTTGGTCAGGTCCGAGAGCCGGTCCGGTCCCAGAATGGACAGGACGGAGCTGATGGCGGCGCACAGGGTGGCGATGAGCACCGGCGCGTAATAGGGCCTTGTAAAGCGAAGTAGGGACCGCATGCCGCCGCTCCGAAGGCTGGCGCGGTCCGCGTTTTTATTTCGATTGGGATGCATGCTCATGCGCCAAGCTCCTCCTTTGAAAGCTGGGATTCCGCGATCTCCCGGTAGACCGGGCAGGACCGGATCAGCTCCTGATGGGTGCCGTGGCCCACCACCTGGCCGTCCTCCAGGACGATGATCTGGTCCGCGTTCAGGATGGTGCCGATTCGCTGGGCGATGAGGATGCTGGTGACGCCGGCGGTTTCCTGTTTCAGAACCGCCCGAAGCTGCCGGTCGGTCTTGTAGTCCAATGCGGAGAAGCTGTCGTCAAAGATGTAGATTTCCGGCTTGCGGCAGACGGCTCTTGCGATGGACAGCCGCTGCTTCTGGCCGCCGGAGAAATTGACGCCGCCCTGGGCCACATGGCTGCCGGTCTTCTCCGGCAGGGCGTTGACAAACTCCCCGGCCTGGGCAATTTCGATGGCCTTTTGAATGTCTTCCTCCGTGGCGGGGCCTTTGCCGTTGTCGCCCAGGGCTACGTTGGAGGCCACGGTCCCGGCGAAGAGCACCGCCTTCTGGGACACATAGCCAAGCTTGTTGTGGAGGGCCTTCTGGTCGTACTCCCGCACGTCCACGCCGTCCACCAGGACCTGGCCCTCGGTGGCGTCGTAGAAGCGGGGGATCAGGTTGGCCACGGTGCTCTTACCGCTGCCCGTGGCGCCGATGAAGGCCACGGTCTCCCCTTTCTTCGCGGTGAAGCTGATGTCGTGGAGCACGTCTTCCTCGGCGTCGGGATAGCGGAAGGACACATGTCGGAATTCCACCTGGCCCTGCAATTCCGTCTCGCCCCGGAAGCTGCCGTCGATAATCTTCGGCTGGGTATCCAGGACTTCGTTGATACGCTTGGCCGACACAGCGGCCCGGGGCACCATGACAAAGATCATGCAGAGCATGACGAAGGACATGATGACCTGCATGGCGTAGGATGTGAAGACCACCATGTTGGAAAATAATGTAAGCTTCTCCGTCAGGGCCGCGGCGTCGATGAGATAGGCGCCAATCCAGTAGACGCCCAGAGAGATGCCGTTCATGACCAGGTTCATGGTGGGGAACAGCGTCACCATGGTCCGCTGGGCCTTCAGCTGGGTCGTGGTCAGGGCGTCGTTGGCCTCGGCGAATTTGGCCTCCTGGAAGCCCTCGGCGTTGTAGGCCCGGACCACCCGGAGACCGGAAAGATTCTCCCGGGCGATGCGGTTGATGTTGTCGGTCAATTTCTGAATCTGCTTGAACTTCGGCAGCACATAGGCCATGACGCAGCCGATGGCAGCCACCAGGAACACCACGGCCCCTGTGGTCAGCATAGACCACTCGAAGCAGCCCTTACTCTGAATCTTGCCGATGGCCATGACCGCCATGATGGGGGCCTTGACGATCAATTGCAGGCCCATGGCCACCAGCATCTGAATCTGGGTGATATCGTTGGTGGAGCGGGTGATGAGGCTGGCGGTGGAGAAGCCGTGGATTTCCTCCATGGAGAAGGACTGGACCCTGTGGTACAGCTGGCTTCTCAGCCGCATGGACAGAGCCGCGGCAATGCGGGACGCCAGGAAGCCGGTCAGCACGGCGGTGCCAAGAGATCCCAGGGCACACAGGAGCATCTTGCCTCCGGCCCGCAGGACCTGGGCCATTTCGCTGCCCTCGGTCTGAACCAGCCGGGTGATATCGGTCATATAATCCGGCAGCCTGAGATCCAGCCAGACCTGGGCCACCACCAGAATCAGGCACGCCGCGATCATGCACCATTCTCTGGATTTGAAATGCTTGAAGAGCTTCAGCATACAGGGTCGATTCCTCCTCAGACCGCAATTTGGAATCATTGTACAATGACAGGCAGCCCACGTTGTAAAGAAAGCATGAATTTTCCGGTTTGTTTTCAGCAGGATTCGTAGGGGCGACCCTTGCGGTCGCCCGATGGTACGCAGGATGGGCGACCGCAAGGGTCGCCCCTACGGCATTGTTTGAACGTGCTTCAATATTTATTTTCATTGCGAAGCAACACGATTTTCTGAAAACACTCCCTACGGCAGCAGCAGCGCGTAGGAGACCTCCGCGGCGGTTTCTTCCGGGAGATACAGGACCGCTTCGTCCGGGTGGGCCTCCCAGAGGATGGACGCGCTTTCGGCGGTTTCCAGGGTATAGAGCAGGCCGCCATCCTCCAGGGCTTCACAGGGAAGTCCATCCAGCTCCGGCAAGGCCCCATAGACCAGAACCACCGGGGCCTGCCGTTCCTCGGCCAGGGCCTGGGCCGGACTGTCCTCCGGCGCGGCGGTGTAGAGGGCCGCTTCCGCCGTGCCGCTGTAGAGGCTGATTTCGGCGGCTTCATCGGCGGTTTCCGGTTCCGCAATCTCCTGTTCCGCCATCTCCGGCTCCACCGCCGTGGCCATCATCCGGGCCATCTGCGGCGCTGCGTCCTCCGTGGTGTGCAGCTTCGGCGCGGCCAGGGTCCCCGCGCCTGCCAACAGAATCAGAACCGCGGCGGCGGCCGTCGTGGGCCAGACCCAGCGGCGTTTTTTCTTCCGTACCGGCGCTTCCTGCCGGATGGCCTCCATGACGCTTTCGCACAGATCCGTGGGCGGTTCTTCCTCCAGGGACAATAGCCCCGCGTCCAGGGCTTTCAGATCCTCCATAAGCCTGCGGCAGTCCGGGCATTGGGCCAGGTGGTCCTGCAGCCGCGCCGCTTCCTCTTCACTATTCTGCCCGTCCAGATGGCCGCTGAGCAGCACAAGGGCTTCTTCACAGTTCATGGCGCGTCCGCCTCCCTTCCTTTGGCTGATTGGACGAATTTGATTCCAATTTGTTCCCACTTTGTAATAATATTTTTCGAAGCTTGATCCGGGCCCGTGCCAGCCGGGACTTGACGGTGCCGGTGTTGAGATCCAGTACCCGGGCGATTTCCTCGTAGGACAGGTCCTCCACCACCCGGAGGGTCAGGACCAGGCGGCATTCCTCGTCCAGCTGCTCCATGGCCTTTTGAACCGCCCGGCTGGTTTCCTGATGCAGCAGCCGGTCCTCCGGGGAGGGCGCGCCGTCGGGCAGGTCCAGCTCCTGGCCTTCCTCGGAATCGCCGTCCACGGTCAGGGACACCGTGGGCCGCCGCTTCTTCTGGCGGAGGAAATCGATGCAGACGTTGGTGGTCAGACGGTAGAGCCAGGTGGAAAAGCTGGCCTCGGATTGATAGAATTGCAGTCTCCGCCAGGCTTTGAGAAAGGCCTCCTGGGCCAGATCCCGGGCGTCCTCCTGGTTGCCGCACATGCGCAGGCAGAGATTGTAGACCTGCTTTTCGTAGGCGGTCACAAGAATGGCAAACGCCTCCTGGTCCCCGTCCAGAATTTTCCGTATCAGGGCTTTTTCGTCGGTCATGGTCTCACCTCAAATCCCGCTTGACGCCCGCCGCGATTTTGTAGACGTCCTCCATGGTGTTGATGGCGGAAATCTGCTCCTTATAGTAGGCGCTGTGGGCCACGCCCCGGAGATACCAGGCAAAGTGCTTTCTGGCCTCCAGACAGGCGATGTGTTCCCCCTTGTCCTCCCTGGCCAGTTCAAACTGCCGGAGGGCCGTGTCCACCCGCTCGGACAGCGGCGGCACCGGCGGAACCGGCTTCCCGTCCAGGGCCGCCTGGATCTGCGGAAAGACCCAGGGATTCCCAAAGGCGCTTCGGCCAATCATAAACAGGTCCGCCCCCGTGCGCTTGCGGCAGCGGACGGCCTCGTCGGGGCCGAAAATATCTCCGTTGGCAATGACGGGAATGGAGACGGCCTGCTTCACGGCCCGAATGGTGTCCCAGTCCGCCGTGCCGGAGTAGAGCATGGTCCTGGTCCTTCCGTGGACGGCCACGGCAGCCGCGCCGTTGTCCTGCAAGATTTTCGCCAGCTCCACCACATTGATACTGCCCCGGTCCCAGCCGATTCGGGTCTTCACGGTCACCGGCACGTCCACGGCGTCCACCACCGCCCGGACGATTTGGCCCGCCAACTGCGGGTCCTTCATCAAGGCGCTGCCGTCGCCGTTGTTGACGATCTTCGGCATGGGACAGCCCATGTTGATGTCCAGAAAATCACAGCCGGAATGGCCCAGGGCCAGCTTGGCCGCCTGCGCCATTAGGTCCGGGTCGTTGCCGAAAATCTGCGCGCCGCAGAGACCTTTGGGGGTCTTCTTCAAAAGGCCGACGCTCTTTTTGTCCTGATAGACCAGGGCCCGGGAGGAGACCATCTCCGTCACCGTCACCGCCGCCCCCAGCTCCGCGCAGACGGCGCGGTAGGCGTAGTCTGTCACCCCGGCCATGGGAGCCAGAACCGTCAGGCCGTTTACTTCCAAATTTCCGATTCGCAAGGGATTCACCTCGTTTCCAGCCGATTGTATCATAAAAACCGCCGCGGCACAACAAAATTACAGCGATGCTATATTTTTTGAAAAATCTCACACAATACTCCCGAAGGAGCGATGAATATGGGAACTCTTCACCGCGGCAAGCAGAGCGTCGCCTTTGACCAGCATCCCGCCATTCTGGCCAGCAGCGCCATTGCCGGAAAAAAAGAGCAGGAAGGACCTCTTTCTGCCTACTTTGATTATGTCAGCAGCGATACGAAATTCAAACAAAAATCCTGGGAAAAGGCCGAGTGCAAGATACAGGAGCTGGCCCTGGACACGGCCAGGAGAAAGGCCGGGATTCAGAATCAGGAGATCGACGCCCTATACGCGGGGGATCTTCTGAACCAGTGTATCAGCTCCAGCTTCGCCATCCGGGACACGGGCGTGCCGTTCTTCGGCCTCTACGGGGCCTGCTCCACCATGGCGGAATCGTTGTGCCTGGCGGGCATGGCGGTGAACAGCGGCTACGCCCGCATTGCCGCCGCCATGACGTCCTCCCACTTTGCCTCCGCCGAGCGGCAGTACCGGTTTCCCTTGAACTACGGCGGCCAGCGACCCCCGACGGCCCAGTGGACCGTCACCGGCTCCGGCTGCGTGCTGTTGGGCCAGCGGGAGGCGGGGCCGTTCCTCAACGCCGCCACCATCGGGACCGTGGTGGACTATGGCATCAAGGACGCCAACAACATGGGCGCGGCCATGGCCCCGGCGGCCTATCACACCCTCCGCGCCCACTTTGACGACCTGCGCCTGACCCCCGCCGACTATGATCTGATCGTCACCGGCGACCTGGGCATGACCGGCAAGGAGATCCTCATGGACCTGTTCCGGCGGGACGGCGTCAGCATCGGCGGGGTCTACAACGACTGCGGCACCATGATCTACGACCTGGAGAAGCAGGACGTCCACGCGGGCGGCTCCGGCTGCGGCTGCGGCGCGGTGGTCCTGTGCGGCTATATTCTGCGGCAAATGGCCAAGGGAAAGCTGAAGCATGTGCTGTTCTGCGGCACCGGCGCGCTGCTCTCTCCCCTGTCCACCCAGCAGGGGGAATCCATTCCGTCCATCTGTCACGCGGTCTCCATCGGCGTGGAAAGGAGGTAACATGGACTATCTCAAAGCATTTCTCCTGGGCGGAGCCCTATGCGTCATCGGCCAGATTCTCATCGACAAGACCAAGCTGACCCCCGCCCGGATTCTGGTGCTCTAGGTGGTGGCGGGCGTGGTGCTGGGCGCTTTGGGCCTCTACCAGCCCCTGGTGGACTGGGGCGGCGCGGGGGCCACGGTCCCCCTGACCGGCTTCGGCAACACGCTTGCCAAGGGCGTCAAGGACGCGGTCAAGGAGGACGGCCTTCTGGGCGTCATCACCGGCGGCGTCAAGGCGGCGGCGGGGGGCATCACGGCGGCGGTGGTCTTCGGCTATCTGGCGGCCCTGATCTTCAAGCCGAAAGATAAATCCTGACCGCATGAAACCATAAAAAGCGGTCATACTATTCCCGCGGTACCGCATGAAACCAAACCAAATCAGGAGGCAACTCTTATGAATCAGCAGAATCAGAACCAGAATCAGAATCGCAATCAGCAGCAGAACCAGAACCGCAACCAGCAGCAGAATCAACAGCAGAACCAGAAGAACGACCAGCAGCAGAACCAGCAGAGCCAGAACCGCCGGTAAGCTGCCCGAAAAACAGCCAGGGTACGGATTTCACGCACCCTGGCTGCTTCTATTTGCCGGTGGTTCAGGCTGTAGGGGCGGCTATCAGCCGCCCGTAAGGAACCTCTGCCAGCGGGCGGCTGATAGCCGCGCCTACGATGGGCTTTTTCAGAGATAGACGGCTTTTCCGGCGGAGAAGAAGTAGAGGATCTTCTCCTTGACCGGCTGGCCGTAGATTCTCGAGAGGGCTTTGGCGTAGGCCTCCAGCTGGGGACGGTAGTAGGCGGCCCGCTCTGTGGGGTCGTCGCCGACCCGGTCGGTTTTGAAATCGAGAATCGTGATTCCCTCCGAAGACGACACAAAGCAATCCACCACGCCCTGGAGCATCACCTGCTCCCCCGCAGCCTGGGGTACATAGGCCCCGGGATCCACCAGAAGGGAGAATTTGAACTCCCGGCGGACCTCCGGCTGGCTCAATAGCCAACGGCCTAAATCCGATTGGAAGAACACGGCCAGCTGGCCCACCTCCACGGCCTCGGCCTGTTCAGGCGTCAGGAATTCCGCCCGGACCAGCCGCGACAGCTCCTGCCGGATGGATTCTTCGCTGCGGCAGGCTTCGTAGGACGCGAACTGCATGAACAGATGGGTGGCGGTGCCCTTCTCCGCGGGGCTGAGACGGCCCGGCAGGAAATTGGCCCGGCGGAAATGATAGAACGCGGGCCTTTGCGGCTCCACGGCGCCCTCGGCGGCCTCCTGGTCCTGAATCCGGCCCTTGAGCTGGGTGGCCGTCAGCTTCCCCGGCACATCGGACACGGACCGGTGGGGATATTCGAAGGCCAGCAGCTTCACGGCCTGAGGATCCGGCCCGGGCGGCGTCCGGTCCAGGAGGCTGCCTTCCGCTTCCGCCCCTTCCGGGGCCAGGGCCAGATCCTGATAGACGATCTTCCAGGTGGTATCCCAGACGCGGGACACGTCGTTGCCCTCCACCAGGTTTAAGAGTCCTCCCGCCTCCGTGCGGCACAGTGCCGCCATGAGAATCCACTTGCCGGGACTTCGGACCGAGGCGCAGAGATCGTCGCCCAGGGGCAGGGTCAGCTGACTGTTGATATTTTTCAGTTCGGATACAAGATACCGGCTGTAGTAGGTCATGATCAGCCGGTCCTTGGCCCGGGTCATGGCCACATACAGGACCCGCAGCTCCTCCGACACGGCCTCCCGGGTCTTTTTCAACACGATGGCCTCCTTGGCCAGGGTCGGATAGCGGACATACCGCTTCTGGTCCACATGGTTGTAACCCACGGCCAGGTCGTTGTCCACCAGGATGGCGTCCTGCATATCCTTCATGTTGAACTTCCGGGACAGGTCGCTGAGAAACACCACCGGGAACTCCAGGCCCTTGGAGCTGTGGATGGTCATGATGGTCACGGCGTTTTCCGCCGCGGCCTTGGGCACCGGCAGCTGGCCGCCGCCCGCCTCCAGATCGGCCAGATACCACAGAAGCTGGGGCAGCGCCTTGCTGCCGGAGGCCTCGAAGGACACCACGAAGGCCCGGAAGGCCATGAGATTCCGTTCCCGCCGGGGACCGTCGTCCATGGCGGCGAAGACCGCCGGCAGATTGGTCCGGCGGAATACGCTGTCCACCAGCTCGTGGAGGTTCATCCAACGGGCGTCCTCCCGGAGCTGATGCAGAATGTCCAGGAACCGCGCCAGGGCTTCGTCGGTCTTGGCGGCAGCACAGATGGTGTCATAGTAGCCGTCCTGCCGGTTCTCCGTTCTGGGCCGGGCCAGCTGATCCGGCGTGAAGCCGAAGACGGGGCTGGCCATGGCGGTGAGCAGAGGCACGTCCTGATGGGGATTGTCGATAATCTGCAAAATGGCCACGAGAATCTGGACCTCGGAGGCATCCAGCAGGCTGCCGCCCCGGTCGCAGACCACTGGAATCCCATAGCGGCTCAGGGCCGCCAGATAGGCCCCCGCCGTGCCGGACAGGGAGCGCATGAGAATGACAATGTCCCCCGGCTCCACAGGCCGGGTCCCCTCGCCCTCCGTGACCGGAGCCTTTTCATCCAGAAGCCGCCGGATCCGCCGGGCAACATAGTCGGCCTCCAAGTCACACTTGTCCGGGGAGGGACCGGCCTGGCCCGTGTGGGTCAGGCAATGGAGCTCCACCAGGGGCCCGTCCGCATCCGGAAACACCCGGCCGGGCCGCAGGGCCTCGTCGTCGCCGTAGTCCAGGCCGCCCACCCGCCGCCGCATGACCAGGCGGAACACATCGTTGCAGGCGGAGAGAATCTCCGGTCGGGAGCGGAAGTTGTCGGAGAGGAGGATCTTCCTCGGTTCCTCCCCTTCCGCCTGCCGGTAGTCCTTGTATTGCTCGTATTTTTTCAGGAACAGCGCCGGATCCGCCAGGCGGAAGCGGTAGATGGACTGCTTCACGTCGCCCACCATAAAGCGGTTCTTGCCCTCCCGGGAGACGGCCTCGAAGATGGTGTCCTGGACCTGGTTGGAATCCTGATACTCATCCACCATGATTTCCACGTATTTCTGCGAAATCTCCCGGGCGGTCCTGGTGGGGCGGCCCGTGTAGCGGTCGGTCAGAAGCCGGATGGCGGTGTGCTCCAAATCGGAGAAGTCCAGGAGCTTTCGGCGCCTCTTTTCGGCGGCGTAGGCTTTGTCAAAGGTCCTGGCAAAGCGCAGCAAGGCCTGGGCCCCGGGAGCAGCCGCCCGCAAATCGGCCAACACCGATTGAGAATCGCCGAAAAACCGGTCCTGCCAGCCCTTCAGCTCCGACCAGCACAGGGTGCGGACCTTGGCCAGCCGCTCCTTGACGGCGGCGTCCTCAGGATTGCGGACCACGGCCCGGCCGAAGCTGAGAATCTTCCCTTCCACAATTTCGTCCCAGGTCCCGCAGGCGCGGAGCTGCCGGAGCTGGGCCAGATTCTCCCGGAAGACCTTGCCGAGGCCCTTTTCGATGTTGGGATAGGCCTGCATCTCCCCCAGGGAGTTTTCCAGCTTCTCCATCTGCCGGTCCAGAAACACCCGGAACTCCGTCATGAGATACCGGCCCCAGGGGGTTTCCGCCGCGTCGGTATACTGCGACATGTCCAACGCCTGAATGGTCTCCTCCACCCAGCGGTCCATATCGGCCCGGCACCGCATCTCCCCATGGGCCATTTTCACGGCCTCCGGCAGGCGGCGGTCATCCCGCCCGTAGCCGAAGGCCTCAGCCATGGCGAGGAAGTCCGGGTCGCCGTCCGCGTAGCCCTGCTCCAGGAGCTCTTCCAGCACCTTATCCTGGAGGACCCGGCTCTCCGTCTCCTCCGCCACGCGGAAGTCCGCGGGAATGTCCAGCAGATGGGCGTAGGTCCGCAGCAGGTTGGCGCAGAAGGCATGGACCGTGGAGATCTCCGCCAGATAGATGCGGTGGAGCTGCCACTGCAAGTGCCGGTTCTCCGGCTCCCGGGCCAGCCGTTGGCTGATGGCCTGGGCAATTTTCAGGCGCAGCTCCGCCGCGGCGGCCTTGGTGTAGGTGATGACCAAAAAGTCGTCGATGTTGCAGGGTCGCTCCGGGTCGCAGATGTAGGTCAAAAGCCGGTCCACCAGGACCTTGGTCTTGCCGGAACCGGCGGCGGCAGATACCAGCAGGGTGCCGCCGCGGTTTTCCACCACGGCCTGCTGGGCCTGGGTCAGCTTGATCTCAGCCATGGCGTCCCTCCTCTTCCAGTTTATCCCAGAACATGGCCGCCGGGGTGGCCGCCAGATAGCGGGACAGATGGGGGCACAGGTCCCCGTGGCACACAGCCGCATAGTCGCAGAAACGGCAGGGCGTGTCCTGGCCCCGGACCGTGGGATTGGGGGTCACGTCGCCGGAGGCGATGGCGTCGGTCATGTTCGCCAGGGTCCGCAGCACGTGCCGCTCCAACAGAATCATCTGCCGCCGGTCCGCCAGATCGCCGGTGGGGCCGTTCTTTCCGGCCTTATAGGGCATGAACCTTGGATGTTCCGGGTCGGCCTCCATGGCGGAGAGCAGGGCCTCGTCGGAGAGAATCAGGCCCTTGCGGCGGCGTTCCTCCCGCCGCTTCTCCGCCACCGCTTCCTCGTCCGGCATGGGCGGCATCAAGGTGTAATCCTTTCTGGCAGGCAGGTACAAAACCCCCGCCGGGTCCAGCTGCTCCGCCTGGAACAAGTCCCCGCCGTACTGCCGGAGGGCGAAGAGATAGACCAGCATTTGCAGGCCCGCGCCGTTGAGAATGTCCGTGTAGTCGAAGTCCTTCCGGCCGGTCTTGTAGTCCACCACCCGCACATAGGTCCGGCCCTCGTGCTCGTACAGGTCCACCCGGTCCACAAAGCCGGAGATCAGGCAGGAGGCCTCCTCCCCCTCAATCTCGATGGGCGGCATGGCCCCGTTGGCGGAGAACTCCAATTCACAGGCCGCCGGCTGGAACAGGCTGGCCCGCAGCTCGTCGCCCAGATCCAGAACAATGTCGAGAATCTCCGCCTGGTTGCGGCGGAACAGATAGGCCGCCCGTTCCGCCTGTCTGGGAAAGTTCTCCTGGGCGTACCGGTTGATTTCCTCCGTGGCGATTTCCAGCAGGGTCTCCTGGGACACCGCCCGGAAGCCGCCCAGGTCCATGACCCGCCCCACCGTCTCCTGGAGCACTGCGTGGACGAAGGTGCCGAAGACCGACGGGTCCAGCTTGGCCTGGCGGCGTGGCTTGGCCTTGAGGCCGTAGGTCAGGAAAAAGGCAAAGCGGCAGGCCGCGTATTTGTCAATGCGGGAGGCGGAGAGGTAGATCTGGCGGCCATAGAGGCCCCGGACCGTCTCTTTGGACAAAGGCTCGAATTGATAGTCCCGCAGCTGCCGCAGGCCCGCCTCCACCCGGTCCAGATTGGGCAGGTCCAGAGGACTTTGGTCCCCGTGGCGAATCCGCCAGGCGGCCAGAGACGGCAGATCCAGGGGCAGGTTTTCCGCCCCGGCTCTGAGGGAATCCGGGTACAGGGCCGCCGCCCGGCGGAACAGCCAGGCAGGCTGCTCTCCGGCATAGGAGAGGCGAATGGACGCGGTGGCGGCGGACAGGGCGGTGTGGATGCTGCTCATCTCCCGGTCCATCTGGTCCGCCCGGCAAGGGGCCAGGGGCACGCCCCGGGCCAGCAGATGCTTCCGCTCCTCCTCGGTCAGGAGGCCCTCGCCCGTCTGATAGGCCGGGAAGCTGCCGTCGGAGGCCCCCAGGACCAGCAGATGCGCCGTGGTCCGCTGCCTGAGGTCCGGTAGCGCGCTGATATAGACCTGATCCAGACCGGCCGGAATGGTGCCCACCCGGCACTGGGTCAAAAGAGTGCGGTAGAGCTGGAAAAGGTCCTCCGGGGTTCTGGGTGTCTTGCCC
>CAMEIU010000034.1 GCA_945918815.1 uncultured Clostridia bacterium | reverse complement strand
TCCAAACGGTTTCCGAGCTGGTGGGGAAGCATCCAATCTATGAAACATAACGCCGCCGGCACAGCCCCGTCTCAAGGCCCCCCTTTCCGAGGGCCGGGCCTTGGGGCGGCAGCCCCTCTGGGACCGGTTCGCCGCCCGCTGTTCCGCTTAGCCGGTCTGTTCTGATTCAATCCCTCTTTCTGGCCTTTTCAAATATGCCAAATCTGGCACTATTCAGAATGCCAGAGCATGGTTATAATGGATTTACCAACATACCTAGGGGGTAAATATTATGGGAAAGACCAGATATGAACTGAACAAAGAATTGGCTCAGATGCTCAAGGGCGGCGTCATCATGGACGTGACCACACCGGAGCAGGCAAAGATCGCCGAAGCCGCGGGCGCCTGCGCCGTCATGGCCCTGGAGCGGATTCCGGCGGACATCCGGGCGGCGGGCGGCGTGTCCCGCATGAGCGACCCGAAGATGATTCGCGGCATTCAGGAAGCCGTGTCCATTCCGGTCATGGCCAAGTGCCGCATCGGCCATTTTGTGGAGGCCCAGATTCTGGAGGCCATTGAGATTGACTACATCGACGAGAGCGAGGTCCTGTCCCCGGCGGATGACGTGTACCACATCGACAAGACCCAGTTCCAGGTGCCCTTTGTCTGCGGCGCCCGGGACCTGGGCGAGGCCCTGCGCCGCATTGCCGAGGGCGCGTCCATGATCCGTACCAAGGGCGAGCCGGGCACCGGCGACGTGGTGCAGGCCGTGCGCCATGTGCGGGCCATGAACGCAGAGATCCGCCGGGTCCAGAACCTGCGGGAGGACGAGCTGTACGAGGCAGCCAAGCAGTTACAGGTGCCGGTGGACCTGGTGCGGTACGTCCATGAGAACGGACGGCTGCCTGTGGTCAACTTTGCCGCCGGCGGCGTGGCCACCCCGGCGGACGCGGCCCTGATGATGCAGCTGGGCGTGGAAGGCGTATTCGTCGGCTCGGGCATTTTCAAATCCGGCAACCCCGCCAAGCGGGCCGCCGCCATTGTCCAGGCCGTAACCAACTACACCGACGCCAAGCTGATCGCGGAGCTGTCCACGGATCTGGGCGAGGCTATGGTGGGCATCAACGAAAATGAAATCGCTCTGCTGATGGCGGAACGGGGAAAATAATATGAGAATCGCCATTCTGGCCCTTCAGGGGGCCTTCGCGGAACACGCCGTCATGCTGGACCGGCTGGGCGCGGATCATTTCGAGATCCGCCAGCGGCGGGATCTGGAGCGGTCCTTCGACGGCCGGATTCTCCCCGGCGGTGAGAGCACCACCATGCGGAAGCTGCTGACGGACCTGGACCTGCTGGAGCCCCTGCACCGGCGGATTCAGGCGGGCCTGCCGGCCTTCGGCACCTGTGCCGGACTGATCCTGCTGGCAAAAGCCGTGGAGGGCGGTGCTCCCTGCTTCGCCACCATGGATATCGCCGTCAAGCGCAACGCTTACGGCCGCCAGCTGGGCAGCTTCTATACAGAGGCGGACTGCAAGGGCGTCGGGACCATTCCCATGACCTTCATCCGCGCGCCCTATATTGAAGCCGTATTTGGGAACGCGGAATCCCTGGCCGAAGTGGACGGCAACATCGTCGCCGCCCGCCAAGGCAATCAACTGGTCACCGCCTTCCACCCGGAGCTGAATGAGAACGAAGCCGTCCACCGCTATTTCCTGGACATGGTGAAAGGCTGATTCCTTCCGTTGGCCGCACTCTCTCGCTCCATAGGCGTCTCCCCTGTAGGGCGCGGCCACCGGACGCGCCGTATGCAGGAAGCTGCGTTCTGTGACCGGCTGCCAAACGGGCGGCTGATAGCCGCCCCTACAGAGGGCGCTGTATTTCAAAAATAAAATGGGTACGGCTTGTCCGTAAAACAGTTAAACCGATCTGTGAATGCTTACAGGTCGGTTTTTTATATGTTGCACTGGCGCGGCAGCACCCAAGGCTCCCTTGTGCAAAGGGAGCTGTCAGCGAAGCTGACGGAGGGATTGCTTTACCACGGAATGGTAGTGTCAAGCGTTATGCGCAAATTTGCTTTGGTATCTGGTAGAAATCTATTACAGGGGGGCGGCTATCAGCCGCCCGTTGGACAGCTGCTCAAAAATGCAGCCCCTTCCGGCATGGGAGACAGGGTGGACCGGGTCCGGTTGACTTCGGGGTGGGAAAACGGTATAATAATCCGAAACAACGTCTGTTTCTGTCCAAATCCCGTTAGGAGCGTGACCTGCCTTGAACCGCAAGATCCGGACGCAGCCGTCTCTGCTGGAAGGTCCCATCTGGAAGGGCCTGCTGGCCTTTGCCTTGCCGATTTTTCTCGGCAACCTGTTTCAGCAGCTCTATAATACCGCCGACACCCTGATCGTCGGCAATTTTCTGGATAAGCAGTCCCTGGCGGCGGTCAGCTCGTCCAGCAACCTGATTCTCATGCTGATCGGCCTGGTCAACGGTATCGCCATGGGCGCGGGCGTCCTGATCGCCAAGTTCTACGGCGCCGGGGACCGGGAAAAGCTCAGCACCGCCATCCACACGGGTCTGGCCTTCGCCATCACGGCGGGCCTGGCCCTCAGCCTCATCGGCGTCTTTTTGACGCCCCATATCCTCCGCTGGATGGGGACGCCGGAGGATGTGCTGCCCAAATCCATCGCCTACTTCCGCACCTATTTCCTGGGCGGCCTGGCCATGTTCCTCTATAATATTTCCATGGGCATTCTCCAGTCCGTGGGCGACAGCCGCCATCCGCTGTACTATTTGATTCTCTCCTCCTGCATCAACGTGGTCCTGGACCTGATTTTTGTGGCCGGATTCCACTGGGGCGTGGCCTCCGCCGCCGCAGCCACGGTGATTTCCCAGGGCGTGTCCGCCATCCTGTGCCTGCGGCAGCTGATCCGCTGTGACGAGGTCTACCGGGTGGAGCCGAAAAAGATCCGCATCGACGGCTCCATGCTCAAGCAGATCGTCCGCTTCGGCCTGCCCGCCGGCATCCAGAATTCCGTCATCGGCTTTGCCAACGTGGTGGTCCAGTCCAACATCAATGCCTTTGGCTCCACGGCCATGGCCGGCTGCGGCTCCTATGCCAAGGTGGAGGGCTTCGCCTTCCTGCCGGTGACCTGCTTTGCCATGGGCCTGGCTACCTTCGTGGGTCAGAACCTGGGCGCGAAGCAGTACGACCGGGTCAAGAAGGGGGCGCGGTTCGGCATCCTCTGCTCCATGACGTTGGCGGAGCTCATGGGCGTCGCTATCTGGTTCGGCGCGCCGGTGCTGATCCGCATGTTCAACAGCGACCCGGAGGTGGTGGCCTTCGGCGTCCAGCAGGCCCATGCCGAGTGCATGTTCTACTGCTTCCTGGCCTTGAGCCACTGTATCGGCGGCATCTTCCGCGGCTCTGGCAAGGCGTCGGTGCCCATGGTGATCATGGTGGCCTGCTGGTGCGTGGTCCGAGTGACGTACATCACCGTCATGGTCCATATTTGGCAGAACATTCTGGTGGTCTTCTCCGCCTATCCCCTGACCTGGAGCCTCAGCTCCATTATTCTTGTCATCTATTACTTCAAATCTGACTGGCTCCACAATTTTGAACGCCTGGAGGCAAGACAGGAGAAGTAACAGGGAAATTGGGATTTGTCTATGAATTGACAATGGATAATTGACAATTGACAATGAACGTATTTTCCTTCGGAAAATGATTGAAAAACGCCCGTTTTCAAGTGATCCGTAGGGGCGACCCTTGCGGTCGCCCTCCGTGCACACCTCCAATGTAGGGCGCGGCGACCCGACGCGCCGTTTGGCAGTTGGTTCCAGGATGCAGTTGCCTGCATACGGCACGTCCAGTGGCCGTGCCCTACAAAAAGCTGTACATCAACAAATCCCAATTTTCCGCGGATGCCGCAAAAGAATCATCAAGGGCGCGCCAACCGGCGCGCCCTTGGTTTTATGATTTCTTGATGAACCGTTCGCCGCATTTGGGGCAGCGGATGTTGATTTTCCCCCGGCCTCTGGGAACCCGGACGGTCTGGCGGCACCTGGGGCAGCGGAAGTAGCGGTGCTCTCTGTCTTTCAGGTGGGAGAAAAAGTTCAGAAACGCCGCGTTCTCTCTCCGGCGGGCCTCGATATTCCGGGAATACATGCGGAAAATACACCAAATCAGCGGCACATAGCACAGCAGGCTCAGAATAGACGCCCAGCCGAACCATCTTCCCAGAATGGAGCCCAGGAGCATCAGCACGATGCTGGCGATCAGCAAAAACACATTCAGTTTATCCGAGCCGTAGCGGCCAAGCATGAAATTGCGGAACCAGTCCCCGATTTTACGAAACATGCCATCACCTGTTTTTGGGATTTTTATCTATATTATATCGCCGGTTTTTCCAAAAACAATCCCGGTGGGCCATTGTTTACAGAACGTTTACGGTTGCGCGCCGGTTGTCAGAACAATGGTCGGCAAGTGGGGCCGGTTCCACAGCCGCAGGCCGCCCGCGCCCCGGGAGACCGCCAGGGTGGTGCGGCCCTGGGTATAGAGACCTTCGCAGTCGTCTGGAAACAGCTGCCGGTCCACGCCCAGCAGGCCGCCCACGAAGGGCAGCCGGATAACGCCGCCGTGGCCGTGGCCCGCCAGCACCAGATCGGCGCCCAACGCCGACCACAGCGCCAGGCTGTTGTTCCGGTGGTAGAGCATCAGCACATAGGCGTCCTCGCCCTGCTCCGCCCGGATCCGTTCCATGAAGTGGGACGGGGTCTCCATGTCCCGGTAGCCGTTGGGATCCTCGGTTCCGGCCAGGACCATGGACTGGCCTTCCCGTTCCAGGACCACGTATTCGTTGCGCAGCACCGTGACGCCGCAGGCTGCGATCTGGTCCAGCAGGGCCTCCGTATCGTCCCGGACCCACTCATGGTTGCCGGTGACATAGTAGGTGGGGGCCAGCTGGACCAGGCCCCGCAGCAGGGGGTCCAGCATGTCCGGGTTGGTGGCCTCGTCGGCCAGATCGCCGGAAATGGCGATGAGGTCGGGATGGGACCGGGCCACGGCGTCCAAAAGCCGCTGGCTGTCCCGGCCATACTCCGCTCCGTGGAGGTCTGTCAGCAGGGTCACCCGCAGGCCGTCAAAGGCCGTCGGCAGCCGGGCCGACGACACGGTCCAGTCCTCCAAATCCAGAGAAAAATTACAATAAACCGTCGCCAGCACCGCCGCCAAAGCCAGTACCAGGACGCTGCTCTTTCGCTTTTTGCCCATAGAAAAATCCTCCTGCGGACCAGTATACCACAGGAGGAAGGAAAAGAAATGGAGAAACCGTGAACAGAGCAGGGAGATGGAGAAAATGGAAGCTGACGAGGGATTGTACCGCCCATGTAGGGCACGTCCAGTGGCCGTGCCCTACAGAAGCGTTACACCGGTAAATTTCACTTTACCGTTCTTCCAGCATCCGCTTCAGGTACTGGCCGGTATAGCTGCTGGGATTGGCGGCCACTTCCTCCGGGGTTCCGGCGGCCACGATCTGGCCGCCGCCGGAGCCGCCTTCGGGGCCCAGGTCGATGATATGGTCCGCCACCTTGATGACGTCCAGGTTGTGCTCGATGACCAGCACCGTGTTGCCCGTGTCCACCAGGGCTTGCAGCACCTCGATGAGCTTGTGAACGTCGGCCATGTGGAGGCCGGTGGTGGGCTCGTCGAGAATATAGAAGGTGCGGCCCGTGGCCCGGCGGCTCAGCTCCGTGGCCAGCTTCACCCGCTGGGCCTCGCCGCCGGAGAGGGTGGTGGAGCTCTGGCCCAGCTTCACATAGCCCAGGCCCACGTCCACCAAAGTCTGGACCTTGTTCCGCAGCCTCGGCAGGTTCTCAAAGAAGCCCAGCGCCTCGTCGGCGGTCATGTCCAGCACATCGGAGATGGATTTTCCCTTGTAGGTGACCTCCAGGGTCTCCCGGTTGTAACGTTTGCCGTGGCACACGTCGCAGGGCACATAGACGTCGGCCAGGAAGTGCATTTCAATCCTCACCAATCCGTCGCCGCAGCAGGCCTCGCAGCGGCCGCCCTTGACGTTGAAGGAGAACCGGCCCGGCCCGTAGCCCCGGGCCTTGGCCTCCGCCGTGGAGGCGAACAGGTCCCGGATGTCGTTGAAAAGGCCGGTGTAGGTGGCGGGATTGGACCTTGGCGTCCGGCCGATGGGACTCTGATCGATGCCCACCACCTTGTCCAGATTTGACAGGCCCTCGATCCGGTCACACTTGCCGGGCCGCAGCCGGGCGCGGTTCAGCTTGTTGGCCAGGGTCTTGTAGAGAATCTCATTGACCAGGGACGACTTGCCGGAGCCGGACACGCCGGTGACGCAGGTGAAGGTCCCCAGGGGAATCTCCACGTCGATGTTCCGAAGATTGTTCTCCCTTGCCCCGCGGATGGTCAGGGTCTTTCCGTTGCCGGGACGGCGGCTGCCGGGCACGGGAATTTTTTTCACCCCGGAGAGATACTGCCCCGTGACGCTCTGGGGACAGGCCATGATGTCCTCCAGGGACCCGGCGGCCACGATCTCGCCGCCGTGTACCCCCGCGCCGGGACCTACGTCCACAATATAATCCGCCGCCCGCATGGTGTCCTCGTCGTGCTCCACCACCAGGAGGGTGTTGCCCAGGTCCCGGAGCCGTTTCAGGGTGGCGATGAGCTTGTTGTTGTCCCGCTGATGGAGGCCGATGGACGGCTCGTCCAGGATATACAGTACGCCCATGAGGCTGGAGCCGATCTGGGTGGCCAGCCGGATCCGCTGGGCCTCACCGCCAGACAGGGTGGCCGCCGCCCGGGAAAGGGTCAGGTAGGGCAGGCCCACGCTCTGCAAAAAGCCCAGCCGGGCGCGGATCTCCTTTAAAATCTGGTCGGCGATGACCGCCTGGGCCCCGTCCAGCTTCAGGTTGTTGATGAAGTCCAGGGCTTCGGTGATGTTGAGGCAGCAGAACTCCCACAGGCCCATGCCGCCCACGGTGACGGCCCGGCTGACGTCGGAGAGCCGCTGCCCGTGGCAGTGGGGACAGGGCCGGGAGGACATGCATTCCTCCAGCTCCTTTTTGGAGAATTCCGACTGGGTCTCCTCGTAGCGTCTCGCCACGTTGGGCAGGATGCCCTCGAAGGCCTGCCGTAAAACGCCCGTGCCGGTGCCCCGGTCGTAGTGCAGCTCCAGCTTTTCGGAGCCGGTGCCGTTCAAAATCACGTCCTGGGCCTGCTTTGGCAGGTCCTTCCAGGGCAGGGACAGGTCGAACCCGTATTTTTCCGCCAGGGCGTCGTAGTACATCCGGGAAATGGAGTCCGCCTTGGCGTTGCCCCAGCCGGAGCCCTGAATGGCCCCTTCCAGGGTGCTCTTGTTTTTGTCGGGGATGATCAGGTCCTCGTCGGCCACCAGCTGAATGCCCAGGCCCGTGCAGACGGGGCAGGCTCCGTAGGGATTGTTGAAGGAGAACATTCTTGGGGACAGCTCCGGCATGGAAACGCCGCAGTCGTCACAGGCGTAGTTTTCGGAGAACAGGGTGATAGAGTCGTCGGCGATTTTGTGGAGCAGCACCAGGCCGCCGGAGAGCTTGCAGGCGGTCTCGATGGAATCGGTCAGGCGGCGGCCCAGGTCGTCCTTGAGAATCAGCCGGTCCACCACGATTTCAATATGGTGCTTTTTGGTCTTCTCCAGCCGGATCTCCTCTGTCAGATCGTAGATGGCTCCGTCCACCCGGACCCGGGCGTAGCCGTTCTTTCTGGCGTCCTCAAAGACCTTCTGATGCTCGCCCTTTTTGCCGCGGATCACCGGGGCCAGCAGCTGGAACCGGGTCCCCTGGGGCAGGGCCATAATCTGATCCACGATCTGGTCCACGGTCTGCCGCTGGATCTCCTTGCCGCACTTGGGACAGTGGGGCACGCCGACCCGGGCCCACAGGAGCCTCAAATAGTCGTAGATCTCCGTCACGGTGCCCACGGTGGAGCGGGGGTTCTTGGAGGTGGTCTTCTGGTCGATGGAGATGGCGGGGGAGAGACCGTCGATCTGATCCACGTCCGGCTTGTCCATCTGGCCCAGGAACTGCCGGGCATAGGAGCTGAGAGACTCCACATAGCGCCGTTGACCTTCGGCGTAGATGGTATCGAAGGCCAGAGACGACTTGCCGGACCCGGACAGCCCGGTCAGCACCACCAGCTTGTCCCGCGGAATGTCCAGATTGACGTTTTTCAGATTGTTCTCCCGCGCCCCGCGGATGGAAATGGTGTCTTGCATCAGGATTGGACTCCTTTTATAGGATTGTGGTTTGATAAAGTGGGATTTGTTGATGTGTTGTACTGGCAATGTAGGGCGCGGCGACCCGACGCGCCGTTTGGCAGTTGATTCCAGGATGCAGCTGCCTGCATGCGGCACGTCCAGTGGCCGTGCCCTACATAAAGCGGTACATCGTCAAATCCCAATTTCTCTTGCCGCCTGTTTCATTCGCCCGCTCATTATATCATACCCATTTTTAATTCTCAACCATATGTTCGCAAAATTCGAGAAAATCATCTTGTAACTTCCGGGAAATGTGGTACAATCAATAAAAGAGAACTGATTCCCGCGAAGGAGGGATTTTTGTGCGCAAAATTGGCAAGCTGGCGTTTCAGAGGGTGGTGATCGTCGCATTTTTTATTTTGCTGCAATTGGTGGTCATCCTGTCTACCATGGTCTGGCTGTCGACCTACCGGCCGTGGATCAATATGGCGCTGAATATTCTGTCCATCATCACCATTGTGTACTTGCTCTATGACCGCACCAATTCCTCCTATAAAATCGCCTGGATCATTTTGATTTTGGCCTTCCCGGTGGTGGGCATCAGCTTGTATCTGATTTTCGGCGGGCGGCGGCTCAGCGTCCGGCAGCGGCGGCGGATTCAGACGGCGGAGGATCTGACCCGCGAAAATCTCCGGCAGGAGAGGATCACCATGGAGGCGTTGAAGGACGTCAGCGATCCGGCGGCGGTCAATGCGGCTTACTTATATAATGTATCCGGCTATCCGGTCTATGACAATACGGAGACGGAGTATTTCTCCCTGGGCGACCTGGCCTATCCGAGAATGCTGGAGGAACTGGAGAAGGCGGAGCGGTATATTTTCCTGGAGTATTTCATCATCGGCCAGGGGGTCATGTGGGACGGCATTCTGGAGGTTTTAAAAAGGAAGGCCGCCCAGGGCCTGGACGTGCGGGTCCTCTACGACGATTTCGGCTGCATCACCACCCTTCCCGGCCGCTATGAAAAGCAGCTGGCCCAGTGGGGCATCCGGGCCAAGGCGTTCAATCCCTTCGTGCCGGTCATGTCCGGGCGGCTCAACAACCGCAACCACCGGAAGCTCATGATCATCGACGGCAAAGCGGGCTTCACCGGCGGCGTCAATCTGGCCGACGAGTACATCAATAAAAAGGAACGGTTCGGCCATTGGAAGGACAGCGCGATCCTGCTCCGGGGCGAGGGCGTGTGGGCCATGACGGTCATGTTCCTGGCCATGTGGGACAGCCGCTACGGAAAAACCGAGGATGTGTCCTCGTTCAAGCCGGAGTATCCCTACCGGCTGGCCGGTGGGGAGGGCTTCGTCCAGCCCTTCTCCGATACGCCTTTGGACAACGAGGACGTGGCGGAGACGGTCTTGCTGAACATGTTCCAGCGTGCGGTCCGGTCCATCTACATCATGACGCCCTACCTCATTCTGGACGATAAGATCACCACGGCCCTTCTGACCGCCGCCAAGGCCGGTCTGGACGTGCGGATCATCACGCCCCATGTGCCGGATAAATGGTACGTCCACGCCGTGACCCGCGCCCACTATGAAATGCTGACCGAGGCCGGCGTCCGGGTGTATGAATATACCCCCGGCTTCATCCACTCCAAGGTCTATCTGGTGGACGACCGCTACGCCATGTGCGGCAGCGTCAATCTGGATTTCCGCAGCCTGTACCTGCACTTTGAAAACGCCGTGTATCTGTTCGAGGCCACCTGTACTGCTTCCATCGCCGAGGATTTCCAGAACACCTTCCCCATCTGCGAGGAAATCACCTGGCGCAAGTGCCGCAACACCGGCCTGATCCAGCGCCTCTTCCGCACCGCCCTGCGCATGTTCTCACCGTTGATGTAAATGGAATAAAAAACAAAGGGGCTGTTAAGAAAGTCTGTCATTGCGAGCCAGTGCGCACACTGGCGTGGCAATCCGTTCCTTTTTTGACCGTAAATTCGACACTTTTTCCATCAAAAAGTTTGTGGTCAAAACGAGAACGCAGATTTTCTTAACAGCCCCTTTATGCCGTAGGGGCGGCTATCAGCCGCCCGTCTGGGCCCATCCAATGTTACAGTTACGTTACAAAACGCCGGGACCTCTTGAAATTTTTTCGCCGAGCGGGTATGATGCAGATACAATGATTGGAGAGGGCACAGTCTCTCTTTGGTCAAATAAGAAACAGGAGGAAAACTCAATGAAGAACTTTCGCAAAGTTCTGGCGTTGATCCTGGTGGTTGCGACTCTGTTCAGCTTCACCGCCATGGCCAGCGCCGCGAGCTACAAAGACGCCGATAAGATCAGTGCTGATTACACTGAGGCCGTCGATGTGCTCTCCACCATTGGCATTCTGAATGGTTACACCGATGAAACCTTCCAGCCTGCCAAGAACATCCAGCGTGAAGAGATGGCCAAGATGGTCGCCGTTCTCTCCAACGCCGGTGACGACATCAGCGCTCTGTATGCTTCCGCATGCACCTTCGCTGATTCCAAGAACAGCTGGGCTGCCAGCTACATCGCTTACTGCAACCAGACCGGTATCGTTGCCGGCCGCAGCGCCACCACCTTCGATCCCGACGCCAATGTGACCGGCATCGAGACCGCCAAGATGCTGCTCTGCGTCCTGGGCTTTGATGCTGCTGAGCAGGGCTACGTTGGCTCCAACTGGAAAGTCAACGTTCTCCGTGACGCCAAGAACTTCGGCCTGCTGGATGGCTTCGCCGCTGACTATGACGTCTCCAAGGCGATCACCCGTGAGGAAGCCGCTCAGATGTTCCTGAACGCTCTGAAGGCTCCCATCGTTGTTGGCACCGTGTCCAGCAACATCGTCAAGGTTTCCAACTCTCTGTTCTTTGAGAAAGGCTTCAAGCTGACCCTCATCGACGCTGAGAAGGAAGGCTATGTCCTGGTTTATGGCAACGTCCTGGTCTCCCCGAAGCCCCTGGGCGCCATCTACAAGGGCCTGGCTCTGGATCCCGCACAGGATTGCTACGGCCGTCCCGGCTACAAGTGGACCTACACCAACCCCAAGACTGCGAAGACCACCTTCATCGGCTTCTATGTGAACGCTGCCGACAAGACCTACACCACCTATGCTGACCTGGCTACCGACTACAAGTCCGAGCTGGCTGCTACCGGCGTGTATAAATACACCTTCAAGTACTATGCTGACGGCGCGGAGATCACTCCCACCACCGCTGATGCCGCTGATGCCGCTGCTGCCTTTGCTAAGGCTTACACCGGCAACGGCACCCTGACCGAGGTCTTCGTGGACACCGCCACTCGCGTGATCACCGTGACGGCCAAGACCACCTACTTCGCCAAGGTCACCGCTACCTCCACCTACTATGACACCTTCACCCTGTCCGATGTGAACGGCAAGGCCATCGGCACCTTCAGCCAGACCTCCAACAAAGTGGCTGCCGGCGACTATGTGCTGTTCTATCTGTGCAACGGTTCCAAGAACTCTCATGCCTCTGCCAACACCAGCAATGATCTGACCCTGCATGATGTTGAGGTTGTGGAGCCCGTCACTGCTACCGTTTCCTACGGCAGAAACTACAACAACATCAACAAGAGCTACTTCGTGGCCGACAAGACCTACAGCTACAACGTCAACTTCGCCAACATGTACAATGGCCAGGGCCGTCGTAATGCCAGCTCCGTCCTGACCGACAGCTACAACACCAAGTCCGTTGACATCTACACCGATGCTTACGGCAATGCCATGTACGTGACCCTGCACAAGACCTCCCTGAAGGAAAATGTTGCCTTCTTCGAAGAGAAGACCGGTTGGGCCGAGTTCAACGGCTACTACCTGGATGGCCGCAAGAAGGTAGAATCCTGGACCTACACTGCTGACGCTGTTGTCTATGGCGACACCGACGGCGTTGTGGAGCCCGCCAACATGACCATCGACGAGACCCTGTTCCAGAATCTGGACGACCGTACCACCCACGAGAGCGTTGGCATCCTGGCCAAGTACACCTTCAGCAGCAACGGCACCTTCACCAAGACTGCGCATGCTGACTTCATGCCCGCTGGCGCGCAGCTGTCCAAGGCCAGCCGTGTCATCCTTGATGGCAAGCTGTATGCTGACAGCGACACCAAGTTCCTGATCCGTACCACCAACGTGGCTGACGGCAGCTGGAAGTACGAGCTGATCACCGGCTATCAGAACCTGCCCGCTACCTATGTTGCGGAGTCTGTCAAGTCTGATGCGTATAAAAACCACACCAGCATCCAGTACTTCCCCCGTGCTAACGAGGCCAAGATGTGCGACTACGTCTTCATCGACGCCGCTTACTCTCCCTGCTACAGCCAGTTCCTGGTCATGGGCAAGGAATACACCGCCTTCTGGGCCGGCATCGCTGGCATCCATCCCAACGACTATGAAGCCTACCGTGCTCTGGTGGACGGCGTTGACTCCCTGGTCCTGATCGACAAGGAACAGACCCTGAAGACCGGTTATATGTACGACTTCGGTCTGACCTACATCGGCACCTCCATGGCTGAAGACGCCGACAAGAACGGCAACAAGGAACTGCCTCTGTACGTTGCCGCCGATCAGAAGAATATTGCTGCCACTGGCACGCAGTGCAAGATGTTCGACATCTATGTCGACAGCAAGGGCGACGTCCAGGTCAAGGTTTGGAAGGATACGGCTTCCGACAACTACACTCTGATGAAGGGTGCCGACACCGTGAAGGTGTTCCATGTCAGAGCCGCCGACGATTACAACAACTACCAGGGCTACTGGGTTGAGGAGAACACCATCTCCACCGAGCTGGTTGCTGACGCACAGCGTCTGTACATTGTGACCGACGCTTCCGGCGTTGTCACCGCCCTCTACATTGTGGAGCTGCCTAAAGCTGAGGAGTAATATCCTTTAAACTGATTGTTTCCGAACCAATTGTTCTGAAATGAATTAGGGCGGCCCCCCGAGCAATCGGGGGGCCGTTTTTTCGGTAAAATCCACCGCAGAAAACCCACAGCCGCCCGGAAGCAGAACCTCCAAAGCGGCCGTGGGTTTCGTTTTAAAAAAGCGCAAACACCCTGTAGTACGTTGTTACGACTAAAAGTTGATGTTTGCAGAGTACCAAGGGGGCTGTTAAGAAAGTCTGTCATTGCGAGCCAGTGCGCACACTGGCGTGGCAATCCGTTCCTTTTTTGACCGTAAATTTGACGCTTTTTCTATCAAAAAGTTAGCGGTCAAAGCGGAAACTTAGACTTTCTTAACAGCCCCGTTTGGCAGTCGGAGCCGGAATGCAGCCGCGCACAGCGGCACGTCCAGTGGCCGTGCCCTACAAAAGCGTTTTCGCTTACCGCACCGTAGGGGCGGCTATTAGCCGCCCGCCGGTATAGGCAGAAGACCCCAGAGCATCCCCTTCCACAAGAGAGCCTGGGGGCTTCCACGCCGGTGCGGTTTGCGCGCCGGTTACAACAGATCGCAGAGCTGGTCCAGGACGCCCAGGTCCCAGGCGAGACGGGAGAGGACGTACTTGTCCCGGATGTCCTTGGTGGCCCGGAAGGTCATTTGGGCGCAGGCATGGTCCACGCCGAGGGTGTTCAGGTCCGTAGAGATGCCGATGGTATCCATGAGCTGTTCCAGGTCCCGGGAGGACGGCAGCTCTTCGTCGAGAATTTGCAGGATTTCGTCCCAATGTTCCTGAATGATTCGGAACCGGGCCGGGTGGGTCTCCTTGCGGTATTTCCCCTCTTTGGCCTCCAAAGCGATCATGGTCTCGCCGCTCCTGCCCAGGAAGCCACGGAGCTGTTTTTTCCAGTCCTCATAGTCAAAGGCCGCCACATAGGCCCCGGCTCTGGCCGCGTCGGGCTGCATGGGTTTCAGAGCCTCATAGAGCCTCACCGCCTGGAGGGTTGCCATGGCGCACTGGATGCCGTGGAGGTCCACCGGCGTGCCGAATTCCAGGCCGCGCATGTCCCACACATGGGAGAAGTAATGCTCCACGCCGGAGGCCGGCCGGGACACCCCCGCGTAGGCCATGGCCACGCCGCCGGTGACCAGTCCCTCGAAGACCGCCCGGACCGCGTCCTCGTCCCGGTTCAGAAGGCCCTCCGCATGGTCCACGCAGGCCTTCACCGCGTCCCGGATCAGCTGGGTCACCCGCTCGCAGTAATATTCGCCGGTGATCAGGTGGGCGATG
>CAMEIU010000033.1 GCA_945918815.1 uncultured Clostridia bacterium | reverse complement strand
CCCAGTGTTTTCAATGCTTTCCGAGCATTTTCGCCCCGTTCAGCAGGCACTAAATAATAAATAATGAATGATGAATATTGAAGAATAAATAATTATGGTGTCCCCTGCGTGGACAATCGAAATTATTTTCCGAAGGAAAATACCTCAATTATTCATCCTTCATTCTTCATCATTCATTATCTCTGTCTCCGCAGGTCTTCCGGTTTCAAACCGGGGTCGCGGAATTTGGTTTTCACCAGCCTGGGGCGCAGGACCACGCCGCCGGTTTCGCCCCGGTCAAAGGGACGGAGATAGCTGAGGCCGAAGGACTGGAGGCCGCCCAGGTGCAGCAGCAGAAAAATGAGGCCCACGGTCAGGCCAAAGAGGCCCGCCAGGGCGGCACAGATGGTCAAAACAAACCGCCAGACCCGCACGGCTTCCGCCAGCTCCCGGCCCGGAACGGCAAAGCCGCAGATGCCCGCCACGGACACCACGATCAGCGCCGCCGGAGAGATCAGCTTGGCCTCCACCGCCGCCGTGCCCACCACCAGGCCGCCGATGATGGAGACCGTCTGGCCCAAGGATTGGGGCAGATGGATGCCGGCCTCCTGCAAAATCTCAAAGGCCAGCAGCAGGCCGATGACCTCGAACAGGGTCGGGAAGGGCACCTGGGCCTTGCTTTCGATGATGGCCTGCAACAGCTTGGTGGGGATCATCTCCTGATGGAAGGCAGCCATGGCCGCGAACAAAGCCGGTAACAGCAGGCTGACCAGCAGGGCCATATACCGCAGGACCCGGACGCAGGAGGCGGAGACGAAGTCCATGCCCCGGTCCTCCGGCGAGGTCAGGAAGCCCGCCAGCTCCACCGGCGTCAGGTAGCCCAGGGGCAGGCCGTCCACCAGGAGGCCCACCTGGCCCTCCAGCAGGCCGCGGCAGAATTGGTCGGTCCGCTCCGTATAGCGGAGAAGGGGGAAGGCCGTATTCCGGGAGCCGGTGACATATTCCTCCACCGCCGCCGGGGACAGGAAGCCGTCGATGTCGATGGATGCCAGACGCCGCCGCATCCGTTCCACCAGATACCGGTTGGTGACTCCCTCCAGCCAGACCACGGACACGTTGGTCAGGCTGCGGCGGCCCACCTGGGTCTCGTAAAACCGCAGCCGTGGGGACCGCAGATGGCGGCGGATCAGGCTGGTGTTGGTGCGGACGGTCTCGGTGAAGGCGTCCTTGGGGCCCTTAACGGTGTTCTCCACCTCCGGGGCCGAGGGGCCGCGCTTCTCGCCGGTCTTGGCCTCGAAGGCCACGGCCCGGTCCAGGCCGTCGAAGACGACGACGCAGAAGCCGTTGACCAGCTTTTTGCACAGGGTCTCCATATCCTCCACCCGGTCGGCCACGGCGGAATAGACCGTGCCGGTGAGGCACTGGTCCAACATCTCGTCCGAGGTTCCGTGGAGCAGCTCCGTCATGGGATGGAGGACAAAATCGGCGATCTCAGAGCCGGAGGTGAGCCCGTCGATGAAAAACGCCGTGGCAGACACATCCCCCAAGCGCAAGGGATGGACCACCAAATCCGCCGCCCCCTGAAACACCGCTTGAACGTTGGCCGCCGTAATGCCCTGGGGATATTCCATGAAACCACCTCTCCGCTAGTTTGGACAGGCGGAGGGGAAATTATACAGGATAGAAAGATGTGAAATTGGGATTTGTCGATGTGTTGCACTGGCGCGGGAGCGCCCCAAGGCTTCGCCTCTGCAAATCCCAATTCTTCGGTGTGCCGGTGCAGAAAACCAGGGCGCGGCCGGCAGCTGCGCCCTGGTTGATACGATGCATATTACGGCCACTGGTTGGGGTCCAGGGGGTCCCAGGGATCCAGGGGATCTTCGGGATCCATGGGATCCAGCGGCTCCTCCGGCTCTTCGGGAACCTCTTCCGCGGGACCGACGATGTATTTCTTGTCCCGCTTCTTGTAGACGCTGGTGGCCTCCAGGTCCTTGGAAATCTGGTTGCCGTCCAGATCGTAGATGGCCTTATAGGTGACGACCTTGTAGCCGGTATAGGGCGTCTCCGCCACTTCGCGGTAGCCCACGGGCTTGGTCTCGTCCACTTCCTCGACCTCGGTCCAGGGATAGGTTTCGAGAATGTTGTAGCTCATCTCCACCTTGAAATCCAGTTCCTCCGCGCCCCAGAAGGTGATGTTCACCTTGCCGTCGTCGGTGTTGGCCTGAATCTTGATGGGCGTCTCCAGGGTGTTCTTGAACTGGTAGTCGATGCTGCCCCAGTAGACCGTGGCGTCCATGCCGTAGGGCACATAGGAGACGGCGTACATATGGGGTTCCCGGTGGACCTGCTCCAGGTCCATATACAGAGTGGCCAGATAGATGGTGGACGCCACCTGACACACGCCGCCGCCCAGCTCCTCCGCGCTGGCGCCGCCGGTGACATAGACCGTGGCGGGCAGATAGCCCTTGGCCGACGTCCGTTCGCCCACGATTCCGTTGAAGGAGAAGACCTCTCCCGGGTTCAGGATGGTGCCGTTGATGGCCTCGCAGGCCAGGCGCAGATTTTCCGTCCGGTTGGGATTGTACACATATTCGCTGGAGACGCTGTAGATCTCCACGCCGAACATCTCATGCTCCAGTGCTTCCTTGGTGACCTCCGGCTCGATGTCCTCCAGCTGGATGACCACGTCGCTGCCGGCGGAAGCCGTGGCCAGCTTCTGGCTGGCGGCCTCCAGGTCAAAGCCGAAGCCCACCACTTCCTCGGAGATGGTGTGGGTCTCCTCGTCGTATGCGGCGTCCTGGACCTCGATGCAGTACTCGTCATAATAGGGCTTCAGGTCCACCGGCTCGCAGGGGACCTCCCGGTAGGCCCAGGTCATGGGGGAGAAGTCGCTGTTCATAAAGGCGTTGTAGACGGCGTCATAGAGGCTGTCGGCGTCCAGGGTCCGGTCGGGATAGCCCACATGGACGGTCAAGGCGCCCTTCTCCTCGTCATAGTCCACGGTGGAGGGCTGCAAGGACTGCTCCACCTCGGCGGCCACCTGGTCGATGAGATTGCGGATATATTCCGTGTCCAGGTTCAGCATGGTCTGCAAATCGATATAATGCTCCGTCTTCCGGCAGTTGAGATAGCTGGTCAGCGCGGAGAAGGGATTGCCGCTGCGGCCGTAGGCCAGGGCCTCGTCAATGGCCTCGTCGGCATCCAGCGCCACGTTGGTCTGCTCCGGGTTGAAGGACAGGGTCCGGTCCGGCAGGCGCACGTCCAAGGTGGCCGACGAATAGGAGGCGGCCACGGAGGCGGAAACAGCGTCGATGGCCTCCTGCCGGCCCATGCCGCCGACGTTGATTCCGGCCACATAGACGTTGGGATAGATGGTACTGCCGTTTTTCAAAACCAAGCCGTAAATAAACATGCCCAAAGCCAGGACCACCACCAAAGCCCCGGCCACAATGGCCGTGACGACGGCGGGATTCATACCGCGGCGCGGCTGCTGCGGCTGAGACGCCCGGGACGCCTGGGACGGCGTCTGGGCCGGACGCTGGGACTGGGACGGCCGGGACGGACCCGGCTGCGTCCCGCCCGAGGGCTGCTGAGACGCCGTGGTCCGCGGCTGTTCAAATTTACCTTTCTTTCTGATGGTAATCGCTCCTATCTGTCAAGCGGCATCCGCCGCGATCATCCTGCAAGTTTTTGACTGGCGATATCCATTATAGAGGAAATTCACCTTTATTTCAATAAAAAATGCGTGAGGAATTCATGACAGAAGTGTGAATTTTTTAACAAATTTGACGAAAGGAGGAAATAAACCCCCGTACCCCATGCGGGCGGCTAATAGCCGCCCCTACAGGGGGGCACGGGGTACTCTGTATCTTACGGCCAGTATTCTCCGTCCAGGGGGTCTTCCGGTTCCCAGGGATCCGGCTCGATGGGGTCCGGCTCCGGTTCCGCGGGGGCCTCGGCGGGGCCGATGGTGTAGATGTTGGGACGGGCCTTGTAGTGGCTGACGATGGTCCGCTCCTTCAGCAGGTTGCCGTCGCCGTCGTAGACCTTCTGATAGGCCTCCACATTGGCGCCCGTATAGGCGTACTGGGTTTTCTCCCGGTAGCCCACAGGCTTGGTCTCGTCCAGGACCTCCTCGTCCGGCTCCGTGAAGGTGGAGAGGACCGCGGAGGACATGACCACATAGTTGTCGTTCTCCTGGACGCCCCAGAAGGTGATGTTCACGGTGCCGCCGTCGATGTTGGCCTGAAGCTTGATGGGATTCTCCCGATTGTTGCGGAACTGATAGTCCAGGCCCGAGTCCCAGAACACCGTGGCGTCCATGCCGGTGGGCACATAGGTGACCTGATACATGTGGGGCTCCCGCATGACTTGCTCCAAATCCATGTACAAAGCCGCGTAGTAGATGGTGGACGCCACCTGGCAGACGCCGCCGCCGGTGTCCTCCACGCTGGCGCCGCCGTCGGCGTAGATGGTGGCGGGCTGGAAGCCCCGCTCCGCCGTCCGCTGGCCCACGGTCTTGTTGAAGGAGAAGACCTCGCCGGGATTGACGATGGTGCCGTTGATGGATTCGCAGGCCAGGCGCAGATTCTCCGTCCGGCCGGTCTGATAGGCGTTATAGGGGCTGGAGCGGCTCTCCAGTTTCTGGCCGAACATCTGGCTGTTGAGCTGGTCCTTTGTCAGCTCCGGCTGGATTTCCTCCAATTGCAGCGTCACTTCGCCGCCGGCGGGGGTGTTGGCCAGCCGTTCCTTCCCTTCCTCCAGGTCGAAGCCGTAGCCGGGCACGGCCTCCACCAGGGTGTGGGTCTCGGCGTCGTAGTAGGCGTCCTGGGCCTCGGTGCAGAGGCTGGCATAATAGTCCTCCAGGTTCAGCGCGTCGATGGGCGTTTCAATATAGTCCCAGGAGATGGGCTCGAAGCTGCCGGTCTCATAGGCTTCGCAGACCGCCGCATAGAGGCCGTCGGCGTCCAGCCGCTGGGCGGGGGTGCCCACCCGGATGGTCAGCCGCCCGCTCTTCTGGTCATAATCCACCGCCGAGGACTGGGCGTCCCGGGCCACGGTCTGGGCCGTCTCGTCGATGAGATTGCGTATGTAATCCGTGTCCAGGTTCATGCTGGTGGCAAGATCGATGTCATATCGGCCGGAGCGGCTGCGGATGTAGTCGAGGACGGCGGTGAAGGGGTTTCCCTCCCGTCCGTAGGCCATGGCCTTGGCCACGGCTTCCTCCGTGTCCAGGGCCACGTTGGTCAGGGTTGGATCAAAGGAGATGGTCCGGTCCGGCAGCCGGACCTGCAAGGTCTCGGCGGCGTAGGTGGCGGTGACGGCGTCCTCCACGGCCATTTTGGCCTCCCGGGTCCGCATGCCGCCCACATCGACCCCGGCCAGATAGACGTTGGGATAGATGGTCTCGCCCTTCTGGAGCATGCCGCCGTAGACGTAGGCGCCCACGACCAGGACCGCAACCACCAGAACGGCCAATACCACGCCCACGGCCGCGCCGGTCTTCTTTTTCTTCTTTTTGGACTTCTTCGGCGGATTTTTCGTCGCCGTCTTACTGGCAGCCTTGGCCGCAGTGGTCCTGGGCTGCTCGAATTTGCCTTTCTTTTTGATAGAGGGTCCCTCCTATTCAATCCGTACAAAAATACGGGTATCTGTCTATGGGTCCCATCATATCGGAAACGGCCCGATTTTGCAACAACAATTGGGCAACGAAAGATTACAAAATGAACGCGGAGAGGAAGGACGCCATGACGCCCCTACAGAGTTGTATCAGATACGCACTGTAGGGGGCTGTTAGAAAAGTCTTCCTTCCCGTATTGACCACAAACTTTTTGATGGAAAAAGCATCGAAATTACGGTCAAAAAGGAACGGATTGCCACGCCGGTGTGCGCACCGGCTCGCAATGACAGACTTTCTTAACAGCCCCGTTGGGGCAGCTGGATCCGGGACGCAGCTGCCTGCATGCGGCACGTCCAGTGGCCGTGCCCTACAAGGAGATTGCCAAGAAGGGCGCGAGGGTGCACGCTTCATTTGAAATCATCCGCCAAAAAAGCGGCCGCCCGGATCGGACGGCCGCTTCTGATTGGATTTTCTTATTTCTTGAGGGAAATGGCCTTCTTGGCGCACTCGGCGATGGCTTCGGCGGTGATGCCGTAGGCTTCCAGGACCAGGGGGGCCTTGCCGCTGCGGCCGAATTCGTCGTTGACGCCGTGGCGGACGACGGGCACGGGGCAGGCCTCGGCCAGGTACTCACAGACGGCCGCGCCCAGGCCGCCGAGGACGTTGGCTTCCTCGGTGGTGACGATGGCGCCGGTCTCCCGGGCGGCCTTCAACACCAGCTCGGTGTCCAGGGGCTTGATGGTGTGCATGTCGATGACCCGGGCGGAAATGCCCTCAGCCTTCAGGAGCTCGGCGGCCTTCAGGGACATCTGGACGTTCATGCCGACGGCGATGATGGTCACGTCGGAGCCGTCCTGCAGGGTCACGCCCTTACCCAGCTCGAACTGGTAGCCGGGGATGGCATCGGTGACGGTCTCCACGGCCAGGCGGCCCAGGCGCATGTAGGCGGGGCCTTCATAGTTCAGCAGGGCCTCGGTGGCCAGGCGCATTTCGTTGCCGTCGCAGGGGCACAGGACGGTCATGCCGGGAATGGCCCGCATGAGAGCAAAGTCCTCGATGCACTGATGGGTGGCGCCGTCCTCGCCCACGGACAGACCGCCGTGGGAGCCGATGACCTTGACGTTGAGGCCGGGATAGCAGACGGAGTTGCGGACCTGCTCCCAGGCACGTCCGGCTGCGAACATGGCGAAGGTGTTGACGAAGGGCTGCAGGCCGCAGGTGGCCATACCGGCGGCCACGCCGACCATGTTGCCCTCGGCGATGCCCATGTCGAAGAAGCGGTCGGGATAAGCCTGGGAGAAGCCCTTGGTCATGGTGGCGCCTGCCAGGTCGGCGTCGAAGACCACCAGCTTGGGATATTTTTCTGCCAGCTCTACCAATGCGTTGCCATAGGCAGCGCGCGTTGCGATCTTTTCACCCATGATTTAACCCTCCAGTTCCTTGATCTGCGCTTCCAGCTCGGCCTTGGCCTGGGCCATCTGCTCGTCGTTGGGGGCCTTGCCGTGCCAGCCGGCGTTGTTCTCCATGAAGGAGACGCCCTTGCCCTTGACGGTCTGGGCCAGGATCATGGTGGGCTGACCCTTGACGGTCTTGGCCTCTTCATAGGCGGCCAGAATCTGGGCATAGTCGTGACCATCGATCTTGATGACGTGCCAGCCGAAGGCCTCCAGCTTCTTGTCCAGGGGCTCGGAGGGCATGACGTCACAGGTGCGGCCGTCGATCTGCAGGCCGTTGACGTCGATGCAGGCGCACAGGTTGTCCAGCTTATACTTGGCGGCGGACATGAACGCCTCCCAGCACTCGCCCTCGGCGATCTCGCCGTCGCCCAGGATGGAGTAGACCCGGTAGTCCTGCTGCTGGGTCTTGCCGGCCAAAGCCATGCCGACGGCCACGGAGATGCCCTGGCCCAGAGAGCCGGTGGACATATCCACGCCCTTGACATGCTTCATCTCCACGTGACCGGACATATGGCCGTCGATGCGGCGGAACATCTTCAATTCTTCCACAGGGAAGAAGCCGCGCAGGGCCAGTACCGGATACAGAGCAGGAGAGCAGTGGCCCTTGGACATGACGAACCGGTCGCGGTTGGGGTTCCTGGGATCGCTGGGATCCACCTTCATCACGTCAAAATACAGGGCAGTCAGCACATCCATGCAGGACAGGGAGCCGCCGGGATGGCCGGACGCCGCGTCATGTACCATCTGCACCGCCAGCAGCCGTGCCTTGGCGGCGGTACACGCAAGGGTCTTCAGTTTGTCCATAATATCCTTCCTTTGCTTGGTTTTTGGATTACTTGCGTTGGTTCTCTCTTAAATGATACTCCATATACGCAACTTTTTCCAGTAGTATTTCATTCTTTTCCGAGATTTTTTCCGTCAGGACGCCGTCCTCGAAATAGACGCCGGTGGAATGGCGGACGGGGACCGCCTCCATGGCCTCCTGAAGCAGCCGGATCCAGCCGGGTCCTTCCAATCCGCAGGCCCCGAAGACCTCCGCCATGAGATAGCAGGGGCTGATAGTGGGACCCTCGCCGGTCACATCCCGGCCCAGGGCGGCCTTGGCCGCATCGTTGGCCCAGATGAGATAGGGGGTGGCATAGTAGTTGATGAAACCATTCTGGGTGCTCCGGTCCATGGAGATGCCCAATGCGTCGTAGACGCTGTTGGAGGCCCCCAGGGTGGGCTTGTGGTCGCCGAAGAAGAGCAGCACCACCGGCTCCGTGTCTTCCCGGAAGGAATCCACAAAGTCCCAAATCCGCGCCGCCGTGTCGGCCAGGCCGCCCAGATAGTTGTTGACAATATAGTAGTCGCTGTCGCTGAGGCCGTCGTGGGACACATATTCGGTTCCCCAGGTCAGGCCGTCGCTGGCATAGGGACTGTGGCCCTGGTAGGAGACACTGAAGGAGAAATAGGGCCCCTCCGCCGCTTCATAGAGCTGCCGGACCTCCGGGAAGAACACGTCATCCCCGGCGTATTCCAGGTCCGTCAGCTGGGAAAAGCGGTTTTCGGAGAAGTAATAGGTCTCAAAGCCCAGGTTCCGGTCCACATTCTGCCGGTTGTAGAATCAGTCGTGGCCCGGGTGACAGCCCTCCAAGGTGTAGCCCAGGTCCCGGAAGTACCAGGGGAAGGACTCCGTCGTATGGCGGTAGCCGGGCTGGGGATAGGTGAAGCCCGTCAGGAAGCTGCGCTCGGCGTTGACCGTGCCGCCGCCCATGGTGTCGGAGATCAGGGCGCCGGTCAGGGATTCTTCCTTCAGCTGCTTCCATGGCTCGTAGGGGTCCTCCACATAGTCCAGATCCAGCTCCGTGAAGCTCTCCAGCATGACGGCCACAAAGTTGACCTGCACGTTCAGGTCCTGATCCGGGTATGCGTCCCGGATCTCCTGGGCCGCCGCCTTGGTGTAGCCGTCGGGGGGCGGCGGGAAGGCGTCGTCAAAGCTGTGGAAGAAGGGATAGAGGAAGCCGCGGGAAGCGTAATACTCCGTGGGCTGCCACTGGTTGAACCATTCGTCATTGGAGAAGGACTTGTAAAGGCCGTCGTCCCGGTACCATAACTGAAACGCTCCCAGGAACAGCAGGATCAGAACCACCGCGCCCGAAAGCCGCCAGCGCCACTTGGGCAAACGGCCCCGGCAGAGGAAAAACAGCAGGGCCGTGACCAGGAGGCACAGGAGGATGGCGATGTAGAAGGGCAGGGACAGGGAGATCCGGTACTCCCCCACAATGCCCGCCGCCGCGCCGATGTTGAAGAGATCCTCGAACACCACGCAGTCGTCCCGCAGGACCACCTTGAAAAAGTTGGCGAAGGTGCCGCCCAGGACGATGACCGACGACAGCAGATAGGCCAGCCAGGCGCGGCTCAGAAGGCAGTAGAGCACGAAGGTCAAAATCACCGCCGGGAGAATGTTCAAGAAGGCCAGGAACGGGAACTGGAAATAGCTCCTGATGCGGACCCACTTGACATAGAGGGTGGCGAAGGCCAGGCTCATACAGCCCAGAAACACCGCCGCCAAAAGCAGGACCAGCAGCGTGACGGTCAAAAGGACCCGCTTCCGCCGGGGCGACTTCCCCCGCGGATCCAAAGGATACCGGGCCAGAATGGCATGATAAAAACGCGTGGAAGATCACCTCTTGTGGAACAGGATGCAGCCTCATGTCCCCCTTCAGGGGACGGTGTTTCATGAATAATGAATGATGAATGACGAATTGAATATATTTTCCGAAGGAAAATACCTCAATTATTCGTCATTCATCCTTCATTTTTCATCATTCATTCACTCACACCCCCACCGCTTCGCCCCCCCTGTAGGGGCGGCTATCAGCCGCCCGCATGGGGCACGAGGGTGCAAAGTAGATTCAATTCTTCCGGAAGCTGTCCACCCGTTGGATTCGCAGGGAGACGCCCATTTCCGGTTCTTTTTCCTGGAGGGCCAAAGCGATTTCATCCAGGGTCTTGCCGGAGCCACTGGTGTCCACCAGCAGGATCATAGCGAAGTAATTCCGCATGAGGGTCTGGCTGATGTCTTCCACGTTGATCTGCATGCCGGCCAGTACCGTGCAAAGCTCGCCGATGATGCCGACCCGGTCCAGGCCGACGACGGTGATGATGGCTTTCATGGGGATTCCTCCTTGGATCAGTAGGCCAGCTTCTCCGTCAGCCAGGCTTTCAGCTCGCTGATGGGCACCCGGACCTGCTCCATGGTGTCGCGGTCGCGGATGGTGACGGCGTTGTCGGCGGGGCTGTTCTCGTCGCCCACGGTCTGGAAGTCCACGGTGATGCAGTAGGGCGTGCCGATTTCGTCCTCCCGGCGGTACCGCTTGCCGATGGAACCGGCCTCGTCGTAGTCCACCATGAAGTCCTTCTGGAGCATCTGATAGATCTCCGTGGCCTTGGGGCCCAGCTTTTTGGAGAGGGGGAGCACGGCCGCCTTGAAGGGCGCCAGGGCAGGATGGAAGTGCATGACCACGCGGACGTCGTCCTTGCCGTTCTTGTCCTGGCCCACCACTTCTTCGTCATAGGCGTCGCAGAGGACCGCCAGGACGGACCGCTCCACGCCGAGAGAGGGCTCGATGACGTAGGGAATATAATGCTCGTTCTTCTCCTGGTCGAAGTAGCTCAGGTCCTTGCCGGAGACGGTCTGATGCTGGGTCAGGTCGTAGTCGGTGCGGTCCGCCACGCCCCACAGCTCGCCCCAGCCGAAGGGGAACAGGAACTCAAAGTCGGTGGTGGCCTTGGAGTAGAAGCACAGCTCCTCGGGGTCGTGGTCACGCAGCCGCAGATTCTCGTCCTTCAGGCCGATGCCCAGCAGCCAGTTGTGGCAGAAGGTGCGCCAGTAGTTGAACCACTCCAGATCGGTGCCGGGCTTGCAGAAGAACTCCAGCTCCATCTGCTCGAACTCGCGCACGCGGAAGATGAAGTTGCCCGGGGTGATCTCGTTGCGGAAGCTCTTGCCGATCTGGGCGATGCCGAAGGGCAGCTTCCGGCGGGTGGTCCGCTGGACGTTGGGGAAGTTGACGAAGATGCCCTGGGCGGTTTCCGGCCGCAGGTAGACCGTGTTCTTGGCGTCCTCGGTGACGCCCTGGAAGGTCTTGAACATCAGGTTGAACTGACGGATGTCGGTGAAGTTGTGCTTGCCGCAGGTGGGGCAGGGGATGTTGTGGTCCTCCACGAACTGCTTCATCTCCGCCTGGGTGAAGGCGTCGATGGGCTTGGGCAGCTCGAGGCCCTGCTCGGCGCAATAGTCCTCGATGAGCTTGTCGGCCCGGAACCGCTCGTGGCACTCGCGGCAGTCCATCAGAGGATCGGAGAAGCCCGCCAGATGGCCGGAGGCCACCCAGGTCTGGGGATTCATGAGAATGGCGGCGTCCAGGCCCACGTTGTAGGGATTCTCCTGGACAAATTTCTTCCACCAGGCCTTCTTCACATTGTTTTTCAGCTCCACACCCAGAGGGCCGTAGTCCCAGGTGTTTGCCAGGCCGCCGTAGATCTCGGAACCGGCGAAGACAAAACCGCGCCCCTTGCACAGCGCGACGATCTTGTCCATGGTTTTTTCCGTGTTTTTCAGCATATGTTTTTCCTCCTGTGCCGCCCCGCTGGCTGCGAGGCGCAATCTTGCCTCTATTATAGCCAAATCGGGTATAATGTCAAGGAAGCACGGAAGGCTTTTGTTTTCATGGGAACTGTGGTATAATACATTACAATGTACAATTGACAATGAAAGGACCCTCTCCATGCGAACCATTTCCCGATTGATTCTCTCTGCCGTGTTTCTGCTGCTGACCGGCCTGTGTGTGGCGGCGGCGGTGTATGCGCCGGAGCTGTTTTTTGCGTTCTATACGGATTTCTCGAAAAAAATTCTCTCCTTCCTCTCCGGCGTCACGGGGCCGTTCCCGTTTCCGGTGTGGGAGGTGGTCCTGGTCCTCATCGTCCTGCTGGCCATCTACTTTCTCATCCGCTGCTTCACCCAGAAGCGGAGCGTCCTGGCCTGGCTGGCGGGCGTGGCGGAGCTGGTATGCATCCTGGTGTTTCTGTTCGTGGGCCTGTGGGGCCTGAACCACTACGGCCCCTCCGTGGCGGACCGGGTGGGCCTCACCGTCACCGAACATTCCCGGGATCAGCTGAAAGCTGCAACCCAGTATATGGCGGACCAGGCCAGCCTCTGGTCCGATCGTGTGGACCGGGACGCAAACGGCGACCTGGCCATCGATTTCTCCGCCATGGCCAAGACCGCCGGGAAGGCCTACGAGCCCCTGGCGAAGACCAACGACTTCTTTGACGGCTCCACGGCTCCGGTGAAGCGGCTGCTGGCCGGAAAGGCATTCAGCTACATGGGCACCACAGGCATCTTCATCGCCTTCTCCGGCGAGAGCTGCGTGAACCCGGACACCTACGCCGCCTCGGTCCCCTTTACCATGTGCCATGAAGCGGCCCACCGGCTGACCGTGGCCCCGGAGAACGAGGCCAACTTCTGCGCCTTTCTGGCCTGCCAGGCCAGCGACGACCCGGCCTTCCAGTATTCCGGCTGGTACTCCGCCTTCGTCTACTGCTACAACGCCTTATATAAGGTGGACAAGAACGCCGCCGCGGAAGTCTGGTCCACCCTTTCCGCCCAGGTGGTGCAGGACTGCCGCCGGGCCAACGACCACTACGACCAATACGAAGGCCAGGTCCAGGACGCCGCCCAGAAGCTCAACGACACCTATCTGAAAGCCTTCTCCGAAGAATCCGGCGTCCAGTCCTACGGAGAAGTGGCAGACCTGCTGATCGCGTGGTATCTGGTTCATGGATCCTAGACAATCGGTCTTTGGAGACGGCCCTTTTGCGTCTATTTCATGCCATACCGTAGGGGCAGCCGGTTGTGGGACGCAGGTGCCTGCATAGCGGCACGTCCAGTGGCCGTGCCCTACAATGGATTGCGGTACGTAGATTCGCAAATTGCTTATCCAGCCTCCTCGAAAAAAGCACGAGGGTGCATTTCAATTCAAAACCAGGCCAGGGTCTTTCCCCTGACCTGGTTTTATTTTTTATTGATTCAGCTGCACATAGGGTACGTTCAGCAGCTTGCAGACCTTGATGAGCTGGGCCGCGTTGTGGCCGACGCTCATGGCGAAGTGATGGGTGGGCAGCTCGCGGAACCACTCGTCCATATACTCGTCGGGCGACTTGTTGAACTTCACAGGGGTCTGGGTGTTGCCGATGGTCATGATGGGGCCGTCGGTGGACTCTGCCTCGGTGATGATGAACTTCATCTTGCCGTCGGCGGTCTGGGTACAGTTCAGGTTGGTGATGGGGCCGGTGCGGACCTTGGCCTCCACCGACACACCGGTGCCCTGCTTGCCATGATACAGGCCCATGCCGCGGAGGATGGGCTTGTCCTTGGCGATGGCCAGATGGGAGGGGCCGTCGTGGCCCAGCAGGATGGTGCCGTCCTCATAGTCGGTGACGACGATCTCGCAGAAGCTGCCGCCAACGCCCAGCAGGTCGCAAATCTTCATGGCAAGGCACGTCTTCAGATCGCCCTCGCCGGAGCAGGGGATTCCGGCCGCGGTCAGCAGGGAGTGGCCCACGATAAAGCCGCCCTGGACCTCCTCGTAATGGCCGCCGGGCGCGCCGTGGTAGTAGTAGGTCAGGCCGTCCAGATCGAACTCCTTCACCAGCTTCTCCTGGGCTACAGCCACCTTGGCGGACCAGTTGAGCTGCTCCTCCGTGGGCTTATGGGCCAGGGGATCGGCGGCGTCATCCTCGCTGATGCGGAAGAAGTCGGAGATCTCCGCCCGCTTGGCCGCCACCTCTTCTTCGGTCACGGTTTGCAGATGGCGGTCCAGGTCGCACATCTCCAGCACCTGCAAGTGGGCGCCGGTGGTGCCCTGGAACAGGGTGAAATCGCTGTACATATCCAGCATGCCGCTGTAGGTGTTCCCCAGGAAGCCGAATCGGGCCCCGGTCAGGTTCCGCTTGACCATGGCCGCCCGGACCCACTGGCGGATCTCCTCCCAGGCCCGCTTTGCCTCGGGCCGATCGGCGGTGATCTCGTCGGTCATGGAGATTGCAGGCGTCCCGGACAGGCCCAGCAGGCCGTTGATGACCTCGCAGCCGATTCCGGCGCGGTGGAGGGCGTTGACCACCTCGGGCACCGGGCATGCGCCGCAGTGGGCCAGCCATTCGCCGGTGGTGGTTCTGGCATAGTTGATGCGGGCCGTGGGCTGCAGGTTCAAAATCACCACGGGGGCCTTGCAGACCTGATGCACCGGCAGGACCGACGCGCTGGTCACATAGGTGGCAGCGTGGGCAAAGACCAGGTCCACATTGCGGCTGCTGAACAGCTCACCGGCGGCCAGACCGGCCTGCTCGCAGTCCACCAGATCATAGCGGACCACCTCCGCGCCCATTTCCTCCAGCTTGGCGGCAATGAACGCGCCGTAGCCCTTCATCCGTTCTTCCAGGCCGGGGAACTGGCCCCAATAGTGCTTCAGGCCCATGGAATACAGGCCGATGCGCGGCTTTTTGACAGGCTTTCTCTCCATTGCGCTTCCTCCCAATCAATCCAGATGGAACACGTTCTGAAGATCGACGCAGACGGGGCTGTTGTCGGGATTGGTCTCCATGATATCCGCCATATAATCCCACCACTTGCGGTTGATGGCGGTATCCGCGCCCTTGCTCCAAAGTTCCTCGTCCTCAATTTCGATGTAACCAAACAAGGTCAGCGTCTCACGGTCCAGGAAGATGGTATAGTTTTTGCCGCCGTGTTCATGAATCATATCCTTCATCTCAGGCCAGAGCAGATTGTGCCGTCTTTCATACTCTGCTTCCTGACCGGGATAGAGTTTCATTTTAAACAGCAGCACACCGAAATGAAGATTTACATCTTC
>CAMEIU010000032.1 GCA_945918815.1 uncultured Clostridia bacterium | reverse complement strand
CCTGACACGCCGCGTTTTTCAGCAGCCGTTCATGCCAGGGGTCGTCACCGTTGACGACACCCACGCGGCACATGGAAAAGAGCAGCGCTTTGGCATCGCAGTAGGCCTCCATGGTCTTGTGGAAGTCCAGGTGATCCTGGGTCAGATTGGTGAACACGCCGGTCTCAAATGTGATCCCCGCCACCCGGCTCAGGGCCAGGGCGTGGGACGAGACCTCCATGATCACATGGGTGCAGCCCGCGTCCAGCATTTGGCGGAACAATTCCTGGAGCTCGAAGCTCTCCGGCGTGGTGCGCTCGGTGTGGAGGACCTGGTCCCCGATCATGTTCTGGATGGTGCCCACCAGGCCCACCTTGGCCCCCAGGGTGTCCTCCAGAATGTGCTTTAAAAGATAGGTGCTGGTGGTCTTGCCGTTGGTGCCGGTGAAGCCGATCATGGTCATCTGGTCCGCCGGATGGCCAAACCAGTTGGCGCTGACCAGGGCCAGGGCCAGCCGGGTGTCCGCCACCCGGACGTAGGCCGCGCCGCATTCCGGCACCTCCTGGCACAGCACCGCCGCCGCGCCCTTGGCCAATGCCATGGGCACAAACCGGTGACCGTCTGCGGCAAAGCCGGAGATGGCCACAAACAGGCAGCCGGGAGTCACCTGCCTGGAATCATGGCAGACGCCGGTGATCTCCTGATCGAGATCGGCATGGATTTCCAAAAGCTCCAGCCCCTGGAGCAGATCGAGAAGTTTCATAAAGCATCCTCCTTTGTGCTTGAGGAATGAATCTATAATTTTAGCGCACCCTCGTGCCCCCAGCAGTTCCAAAGGGAGCACAGGACTCTGTAGGGCGCGGCGACCCGACGCGCCGTGTGGCAGTTCGTTCCGAAATGCAGCTGCCTGCAAGCGGCACGTCCAGTGGCCGTGCCCTACAACGGAGTACGGTGCAAATTGTGTCAATTGTCCATTGATTTTATCCTTCTCCCGCCGTGTCGTAGTCGGTGAATTCCACGGTGACGGTGGTGCCTCTCGGGACCTGGGTTCCGGCGGCGATGTCCTGGTGGGAGGCACGGACAGAGTAGATCCGCTCGTCGGCGCCCTTGTTGACGCCGACCACCAAGAGGTACAGTCCATTGTTATTGGCCAGAATGTTGGCATCGTAGAGGGACCAGTCGGTGAAGTCGGGCACGGTGACCAGATCGCCCGGGACCTCCGTGCCGAAATACAGCACCATCTCGGACAGGCCGGGAATGGTGGAACCGGCGGCGGGAATCTGGCCGGTGATGGTCGCGCCCTCGCCCGCCCGGCGGTAGGTCAGGTGCTTTTCCGTCAGAATGGCGGACGCCTCGCTCTCGGTCATGCCGGAGAGATCCGGCACGGACATGGCCACCATGTTCAGGTCCTCGTCGGAATACTGGGGCTCCACGCCGAGATATGGCAGGATATCCGCGAAAATGGCGCTGACCGTGGGGGCGGCCATGGCGCCGCCGCCGATGAGCATGCCGGTGGAGGTGCTGGGCGTGTCCAGGGCCACCAGGACCACATACTGGGGATCGTCGATGGGGGCCACGCCGATGAAGGAGCAGATCTTATCCTCCACCTGGTTGCCGTACTCATCGTAGGTATCGATTTTTTCCGAGGTGCCGGTCTTGCCGCCGACGCGATAGCCGGGCACCTGGGCCTTGCTGGCCGTGCCGTCGGTGACCACGTACTCCATCAGCTCCCGCATGGTGGCGGAGGTTTCCTCGCTGATGACCTGGCGCAGCACCGTGGTTTCGTTGCGCTGGATCACATTGCCGTCGGAATCCTGGACCTCCTTGACGATGTAGGGCTCCAGCAGGTACCCGCCGTTGACCACGGCGGCCACGGCCCGGACCAGCTGAATGGGGGTGATACGGAAGGTCTGGCCGAAGGACGAGGAAATCAGAGAGGCCGTGGAAGCGCCGCTGAGATCGGCCTTGGAGAAGAACAGGCCGGAGGCCTCGCCGGGCAGGTCGATGCCCGTTGTTTTGGTGAAGCCGAAGGCCTCCACATAGTCATAGAAGGTCTCGCCGCCGATGCGAAGGCCCATGGTGGCCAGGGCCGGGTTGCAGGAGTTGGCCAGGGCCTCCTTGGTGGTCTCCACGCCGTGGCCCGCGTGCTTCCAGCAGTCCAGGGGCTGGTCACGGCCTGCGAACACATGGCCGGTGCCGTTGCAGACGAAGGTGTCGTTGAGGCCCACGGCCCCGGAATCCAGACCGGCGGCCAGGGTGATGAGCTTGAAGGTGGAGCCGGGCTCGTAGCCGTCGGAGACGCAGCGGTTGCGCCACTGCTTCAGACGGGCCGTGGCCACGGCGGCGTTATAGGCCGCGATGGCGTCGGTATAGGCTTGGGTTTCTTTGTCCAGCAGCAGCGTCTGGGCATACTGCCATTCCAGCTGTTCCCGGGTGTAGTCATCGTAGATCTCCTGATAGTTGTTGGGATCGTAGCTGCCCAGGGTCGCCATGCCCACAATCTCGCCGGTGTTCACATCCATGACGATGCCGAAGGCCCCGTTGAGGACGCTGTATTTCTCCACGGCCTCCTGGAGGTTCTTCTCCAGGTAATACTGCACCGTGGTATCCAGGGTCAGGACCAGGGAATTGCCGTCGGAGGCGTCGTAGTATTTCTCGTATGTATAGAGCATCTCCGAGCCGCGGTTGCCCTTGGTGGTGACGATTTCACCGGCGTTGCCGGTCAGGGTGGCGTCATAGTAGGCCTCCAGGCCCTCGGCGCCCACGTTGTCGGACCGGACGAAGCCGAGAATCTGCCCCGCCAGGGAGCCGTAGGGATAGTACCGCTGGGAGTCGGTCTCCAGATGGATGCCGGTCAGGTCGTTGTCGGTGATGAAGCTGCGGACCTGCTGGGCCACGTCCTCCGGAACCTTCCGCTTGATGACCTTGTAATAATAGGCGGTGTCGGAGGCCTGCTCCTTGACGAACTCTGGGTCCACCTCCAGGATGGCCCCCAGGCCCCGGGCGATGAAGTCCAGCGTCTGACTGGGATTATAGGTCTTCCCCGCCGCCCGCTTTTCTTCCTCCTGCTTCTGGGCCGCGGCCATGCCGTTGGGATCGATGAAGATGGTCTCCACCGTGGTGGAGGACGCCAGAATGTTCATGTTCCGGTCGTAGATCACGCCCCGGGCCGCCGACAGAGGCGTGCTGCGGGTCTGATTCTGAATGGCCAGCTCCTCATACTTGTCATGCTCGGTGATCATCAGATTGTAGAGGGTTGCGACCAGGGGAATAAAAAGAACAACGCCACACAGAATCATCAGAATGAATGTGCGGCTCAGAATCGTCCGGTTGGCCCGCTCACTGGCGGACCCGGCTGAATTTTTCTGTTTTTTTTGCTTGGATGGACGATCATTCCGTGCCATTGGCCAGATCCTTTCCTGATATATGACAACTGCGGGGCGGCGACTTCGCCGCCCCGCCTTTTTATATTCTATCGGCTTCTCAGGACAGGTATTCCACCAATCCCTTGGCGCTGCTCTCAATGGCCTGGATGATCCGCTGGAAGAGGTTTGTCTTCTCGGAGCGGTAGATCTCCGCCCGGTCGTCGCTGGACAGGTTCACATAGACCGTCTGGCCGCTGGCCGGAGTGTGGAGGCCCAGCTCGGCCGCCCGCGTCTCGATATAGGGCAGATCGATGCTGCCTTCATAGAGGCTTTCCAGAATCACCTGCTGCTCCTGCAAACTGCTGAGGTCGCTTTGGAGGCTGCTGACCCGTTCCGTGGCCTCGTAGAGCTGCACATAGCCGAAGATCACCAGAATCAGCATGCAGGCCACCACGGCCAGACCCACCACGGCAACGGGCGCCACCGCGGCCTTGACCTTGACCCGCCGCTTTCGCTGCGGCTGGTACTGCTCCTCCGGGAGCCCCGGATGCTGGATTTCCGGCGCGGCGGAGCCTTCATATCGATAAAGATCATAAGCGGCGGAGCCGTTATAATCATATTTATTTCGGTTCGCCATGATGGGCTCCTTTCTGAATTGACAGCGGACAAATATCAATTATGATTATCGGTTTCGTAAGCATGCCGATTGTTATGACGGGGTTGCATCCCGCACTGTCATTGCGAGGAGCAAAGCGACGCGGCAATCCGTATCCCAAACGTTGCAATTTTTTGAGTGCTTCTGATAAATCGGTCTGTACAGGGGAACGGATTGCCACGCCAGTCTGCGGACTGGCTCGCAATGACAGCGTTTCTTGAACACTTGCAATAAATTTGCGGTTGCTTATTTAACCCGATCGTCAGAATATCAATTATCAATTGTCAATTTCTCCGCCACTCTCAGTTTTGCGCTTCTGGCTCGGGGGTTTTCGTTGAGTTCTTCTTCGCCGGAAACGATGGGCTTCCGGGTCAGGATTTTCACCTTCGGCTTTTTGCCGCAGACGCAGACCGGGAATTCCGGCGGGCAGGTGCAGCCCTTGGCGGCCTGCTGCATGGCGTTCTTGACAATCCGGTCCTCGAGAGAGTGGAAGGTGATGACTGCCAGCCGTCCGCCGGGGTTCAGACGGTCCACCGCACCGGCCAGCATCCGCTCCACGCTGCCAAGCTCGTCGTTGACGGCGATGCGGATGGCCTGGAAGCTGCGCTTGGCCGGGTGCTGCTTTTCCCGGAGGGCCTGGGGCGGCATGGCGCTTTTGATCACGTCCACCAGCTCCAGGGTGGTCTCGATGGGCTTCTCTTCCCGGCGGCGTTCCACGGCCGCGGCGATGAGGGGCGCGTAGCGTTCCTCGCCGTAGTCGAATAAGATCCGCCGGAGTTCCTCCCGGGGCCAGGTGTTGACCACATCGTAGGCCGTCAGCCCGCCGTCCCGGTCCATGCGCATGTCCAGGGGCGCGTCGGCCATATAGGAAAAGCCGCGGCTGGCGTCGTCCAGCTGGGGAGAGGACACGCCGAGATCGAATAACATGCCGTCGATCCAGAGAAAGCCGGTCCAGGATCGCGGTCAGATTGGCAAAGTTGTCATGGACCAATGTCACACGGTCCATCCAGGGGGCCAGCCGTTCCTTCGCGGCCTCCAGGGCCACGGTATCCCGGTCCACGCCGATGAGGCGGCCCGTGGTCAGCCGTTGGACGATCTCCCGGGAGTGGCCCGCGCCGCCCAGGGTGCCGTCGAGGTAGATGCCGTCAGGCTTGATATCCAGGGCGTCGATGCATTCGTCCAATAAGACGGCGTCGTAGGTGTCGCTGTCCCAGATCTCCGCGTGACCGGCCTGGCCGATGAAGGTCACGTCCTGCTTGAGGCCCGCGTAGTCCCGCAGCTCCGTGGGAATCAGGAAGCGGCCCTGCTTGTCCGGCTCGCACTTGGCGGCGTTGGCAAAGAGGAAGCGCATCTTCCGGGCCTTGGCGATGGGCAGGGCGTTGTACTTTTCCACAATGGCCTCCCAGCCCGCTTCGGTGTAGACGCTGAGGCAGTGGTCCAGGCCCAGGGTGACATAGAAGGCGTCGCCCAGCTCCTCCCGGAGCTTCGACGGCACAAACAGCCGGCCCTTGGGGTCCACCGTGTGTCTGTATTTGCCTACCATGCCGCTCACCTCGCTCCACTTTCCTCATTTTTACACCATTTTGCTCCACTTGGCTATACTATACAGGATTTGCAAGGAAATTTCAATCCCCCCGCCCAGATTTTTGCAGTGGAAACCTGTGGAAAATTCCGTCGAATTCCGGTATTTTCCGTATTTTAGAACGTATGTTTGATATTAGAGTGCACTGGCTCACAATCGACACGCGTTTTTTGCGCACGCCACGGTAAACGAAAATCTCACTGTAGGGCACGGCCACTGGACGTGCCGCTTGCAGGCAGCTGCATCCTGATCCCAACTGCCCTACGGCGCGTCGGGTCGCCGCGCCCTACAATGAGGTTTTTCACAACAACGACATGCAAAGACGAAGGCCAATGGGCAGGCGGGCGACCACAAGGGTCGCCCCTACGGCGTTTTACGATTCACACTTCACCAGAATCCGCTCCCCTTCCACGGCGGTTCGGAGCTTGATATTCCCCGCCGCGGTCAATAACCGCTCTGCCACCGGGGTTTCGATGTCGCTGCGGATTTTTCTTCTCAGGCCTCGGGCTCCGGCCGCGCTCTTGGCACACTGGGTGGCCAGGCAGTCCAGGGTGGCCCCGTCGGTTTTCAGCTGGGCCCCGGCTTGGGTGGCCCGCCGGACCGTCTCCTGGAGCTCCTTTTCCGCGATGGCCCGGAGGGTCTGGGCCGACAGGGGCTTGAAGCTGGCAATACAGTCGATGCGCCCGAGGAATTCCGGGCTGTAGAACTCCCGAAGGGCCTTACGGGCCGGATCGCCCTGGCCCTCCGCCAAAAAGCCCAGACTGTCCAGGCCGGTCTGGCCGCTGCCCAGGTTGGAGGTCATGACGATGATGGTATTCCGAAAATCCACATGGCGGCCCATGGAATCGGTCAAAACCCCGTCCTCCAAAACCTGTAATAAAATGGAGGTCACGTCCCGGTGGGCCTTTTCCAGCTCGTCCAGCAGTACCACACAGTAGGGCCTGCGGCGGACCTTCTCCGTCAGCTCGCCGCCCTCGCCGTGGCCCACATAGCCTGGCGGCGCGCCCAGAAGCCGGGACACGGCGTGCTGCTCCATATACTCCGACATATCCAGCCGCACCAGGGCGTCCCGGCTGCCGTAGACGCAGTCGGCCAGGGCCTTGCACAAGGCCGTCTTGCCCACGCCGGTGGGACCTAAAAACAGCAGCGACGCCACGGGTCTGGCCCCATCGGCCAGGCCCAGCCGCCCCCGGCACACGGCGGCGGCCACGGCAGCCACCGCTTCCTCCTGGCCCAGAACCTGCCGGTTCAGGTCGTCCTTCAGGTGGAGCAGCCGCTCCCGGTCCGACTGGGTCATCTTGCCGATGGGAATGCCCGTCCTTTGGGCCACGGCCAGGGCCACGTCCTCCCGCTCCACGCTCTGGCGGCCAAACAGGCCCCGCTGCTGCCGCACCACCTGCTGCAATTTATCCCGCAGGGTCGCCGCCTGCTCGAACCGGTTCTCCTGGACTGCCAGGGACAGTTCCTGACTCAGCTTCTGCCGGGTTTCCTCGGCGGCCCGGTCGCCCTTGTGCCGCCCTCTGGCCCGGGCCGCCGCCTCGTCCAGCAGGTCCACGGCCTTGTCCGGCAGGAAGTGGCCGGTGAGGTACCGGCAGCTCAGCTCCACGGCGGCCTCCAACGCCTCCTGGCTGATGCGGATGTGGTGGTGCCGCTCCAGACCGGGGCGCAATGCCTCCAGCATGGTCAGGGTCACGGCCCGGGACGGCTCCCGGACGGTGATAGGCCGGAACCGCCGCTCCAGAGCCGCGTCCTTTTCAATATACTTCCGGTATTCCTCCAGGGTGGTGGCCCCGATGACCTGGACCTCCCCCCGGCCCAGGGCGGGCTTCAACAGATTGGCTGCGTCGATGGCGCCCTCGGCGGAGCCGGCCCCCACCAGGGTGTGCATTTCGTCCACGAACAAAATCACGTTGCCGCAGCGGCGGACCTCCTGCAAAATGTCCCGGACCCGCTCTTCAAATTCGCCCCGGTACTTGGTCCCGGCCAGGACGCTGGCCATGTTGAGACTCAGAAGCCGCTTGTTTTGCAGCTGCTCCGGCACCTTGCCCGCGGCCATCCGCTGGGCCAGGCCCTCCACAATGGCGGTCTTCCCCACCCCCGGCTCTCCGATGAGGGCGGGGTTGTTTTTATTCTTCCGGCTCAGCACGCCGATGACCGTCTCAATTTCCTCGTCCCGGCCGATGACCGGGTCCATCCGGTCCGTCCGGCTGATCATATCGTCGCAGAACTGCTCCAGCAGCCGCATATCGGTTCCCCTTTCCACCGGACGGCGCAGCGGCGCTTCCCCGTCCAGGCTCAAATATAGATCTGTAAACACGCAGTCCAGACTGGTGCCGTTCTCCCGGAGCAGCCGGGCCGCCGTGGAGTCCCAGTCCCTGACCAGGGCCAGGAGCAGATGCTCCGGCTGGACCGTCTGGTCCCCCAACCGGGCCGCCTCCCGGGCCGCCCCGGTGACAATGGCCCTGGCCCCGGGAGAGAGGCCCTGGGCCAGGGGCAGATAGGGCGCGCCACTGCCGCAGCAATGGCACAGCACCCTTCGGAAGGCCTCCGGCTCCCAGCCCTGGCTTTTCAGAAGCCAAGCGGCGGCAGAGCTTTGCCGCACCAGTAAGGCCAGCAGCAGATGCTCGCTGCCCACCTGGGAATGGCCCAGCCGCAATGCCTCCATTCTGGCCTGGGCCAAGGTCCGCTCCACCTCCCGGGACAGCACGATCTTCCCCATGTCCCCGCCTCCTTTGCTGTTTCCATTTTTCCCAGAGTTGGGAAGAATATACCAAGGGGAATGGACAATGGACAATTGACAATGGACAATGAAGGTGTCGCTTCGCGACGGATTGAAAATTATGCCCGCCCGAAAAGGCTCCGTAGGAGCTATTTCAAATCATTTTCCGAAGGAAAATACCATAATTGTCAATTGTCCATTGTCAATTGTCAATTGTTTTGCTATAATGTTTCAGAATGACTACGAAAAGAAGGATGTCTCATGAAAAAAATTGCTGAATTGATTTCCGGCCGGGTGTCCCAGGCCTTTGAGGCCGCGGGGTTTGATCCGGCTTACGGTAAGGTCACGGTTTCCAACCGGCCGGACCTGTGCGAATACCAGTGTAACGGCGCCATGCCCGCCGCCAAGGTCTATCACAGAGCCCCCATCCAGATTGCCCAGGCCGTTGCGGCCCAGCTGGAGGGCGAGGCCATGTTCTCCATGGTGTCGGCGGTGAATCCCGGCTTTCTGAACTTCAACCTGTCCCCTGCCTGGCTGCGGGACTATGTGGCCGAGATGGGCCGCAGCGACCGCTTTGGCCTGGAAGCGGAAGCCAACCCCCGGACCATCGTCATCGACTACGGCGGCCCCAACGTGGCAAAGCCCCTGCATGTGGGCCATCTGCGCTCCGCCATCATCGGCGAGAGCCTCAAGCGCATCGACCGCTACTTTGGAAACCAGGTCATCGGCGACATCCACATGGGCGACTGGGGCTTGCAGATGGGCCTCATCATTGAAGAGGTCCACGAGCGGCAGCCGGACCTGCCCTATTTTGACCCGGATTTCACCGGCGACTATCCCGCCGAGGCCCCCTTCACCATCTCGGAACTGGAGGAGATCTATCCCTGCGCCAGCGGCAAGAGCAAGGTGGACGAGGACTTCGCCCGCCGGGCCCACGACGCCACCTACAAGCTCCAGCAGGGCGACCGGGGCTACCGGGCCATCTGGGACCACATCATGCGGATCTCCGTGGCGGATCTGAAGAAGAACTACGACAATCTGAGCGTCAGCTTTGACGCCTGGCTGGGTGAGAGCGACGCCCAGCCCTATATTCCCGCCATGCTGGAAGACATGAAGGCCCAGGGCATCACCACGGAATCCGAAGGCGCCCTGGTCATCGACGTGCAGGAGGAGACCGACACCAAGGAGGTGCCCCCCTGCATCCTGGTGAAGTCCGACGGCGCAACCCTCTACGCCACCACGGATCTGGCCACCCTGATCCAGCGGATGCAGGACTTCCATCCCGGCAAGGTCCTCTATATCACCGACAAGCGGCAGGCCCTGCACTTTGAGCAGGTGTTCCGGGCCGCCCGGAAAGCGAAGATCGTGCCCGCGGAGACGGAGCTGCAGCATCTTGGCTTCGGCACCATGAACGGCAAGGACGGCAAGCCCTTCAAGACCCGCCAGGGCGGCGTCATGCGGCTGGAGGTTCTCATCGGCGAGGTCACGGACTACGTCCGCCGGAAGATCACGGAAAACCAGGTGGTGGCCGCCGAAGAGGTGGAGGACACCGCCCGGCGCATCGCCATGGCCGCTCTCAAATACGGCGATCTCAGCAACCAGCCCACCAAGGACTATGTGTTCGATCTGGAGCGGTTCGCCGCCTTTGAGGGCAACACGGGACCCTATATCCTCTACACCATCGTCAGAATCAAGTCCATTCTCAGCAAGTACCAGGGCCAGGTCAGCAGTGACAAGCTGCTGCCGCCGGAGACCAAGGAGGCCAAGGACCTGATGCTGGCCCTGACCGGCTTTGCCGACGCCCTCCAGCAGGCCTACCAGGACAACGCCCCCAACGACATCTGCGGCTATATCTACAGCCTGGCTGGGGCCGCCAACAAGTTCTACCATGAGACCCGCATCCTGGCCGAGCCGGACCAGGAGAAGCAGGCAGGCTATGTGGCCTTGATGGATCTGACAAGGCAGGTATTGGAGACCTGCATCGATCTCCTGGGCTTCGAGGCCCCGGAGAGAATGTAAGCAATCGGCTGTCTTATAACCCCGTAGGGGCGGGATCGCAGAAAAATATATTTCTTTTCTTGACAATCCTGCCGGAATTTGTTATATTTTAAGAACAATCTTCCATGGGGGAGTAGCAAGCGCGTATGCGTAGCAAGTCAACATACCGGCCATTCGGTCTGGCTTGCTTTCAATTGCGAGACTCATGTATAACTGCCTAGCTATACATGAAGTCGGATTCTGTTTGGAACTATTCGGGTATGGCTTCGGCCATACCCGTTTTTCTTTTGGAGGGGCAAGCATATGGAGGGGCGCTTTCTGTTTGTGCTCAACAGCATTCTCCTGGGCGTGGGACTGGCTATGGACGCCTTTTCCGTCTCATTGGCCAACGGTTTGAACGAGCCGTCCATGGGGAAGCATAAAATGTGCGCAATCGCGGGCGTTTTCGCCGGGTTCCAGGCTCTGATGCCCATGACCGGCTGGATTTTGGTCCACACCATCGTCCAGTATTTCCGGGCCTTTGAGAAATTCATTCCCTGGATTGCATTGATTTTGTTGGGCTACATCGGCGGCAATATGCTCTGGGAGGGCGTTCACTGCAAGAACTGCGACCCGGAGGCCCACAAGGTCGGCCTGGGAGCCCTGCTGGTCCAGGGCGTGGCCACCTCCATCGACGCCCTGTCCGTGGGCTTCACCATCGCCGAATATCAGTGGCCCATGGCATTGGCATGTTCCCTGATCATCGCCGCCGTGACCTTCATCATCTGCATGGGCGGCCTGGTCATCGGACGGAAGGCCGGTATGAAGCTGGCAGGCAAGGCCTCCATCCTGGGCGGCGTGATTCTGATCGCCATCGGATTGGAGATCTTCTTACAGGGGATTCTGGGATAATATCTCCTTGCTTTCGGGCGGCTGATAGCCGCCCCTACGAAAAATTCAGTCATTGTCAATTATATAAAGGAGTGTCTCAATCATGTTGGTTCCCGTCTTGTTATTCATTGTTGGCCTGGTATTGCTGATCAAGGGCGGCGACTGGTTTGTGGACGGCGCCACCGGCATCGCCCACCGCTTCCATGTGCCGGAGCTGCTCATCGGCGCCACGGTGGTCTCCATCGGCACCACCCTGCCGGAGGTCATGGTCTCCGCCACCTCCGCCGTCAGCGGCCACGGTGAGATCGCCTATGGCAACGCCATCGGCTCCATCATCTGCAACACCGCCCTGATCGCAGCTCTGACCATCGCCATCCGGCCCTCCTCTGTGGACCGGAGGTCCCTGAAAACGCCGGTGATTTTCTTCTTCCTGGCGGCGGCCTTCTACATGCTGACGGCCTACCTGACCGGCCAATTCACCCGGCTCACCGGCGTGATTCTGCTGGCGGTCTTCCTGGTCTATATGGTCCTGACCGTGCGGCAGGCATTGAAAAATCCCGAAGCCCCTGCGGAGCAGGCGGAAGAAGAAGAAGAAAAACAGTCTCCCCTGTGGAAGGACCTTCTGCTGCTGGTGGTGGGCGCGGCCTTGATCGCCGTGGGCGCGGACCTGCTGGTGGACAACGGAACCCTCATCGCCCAGGCCCTGGGCGTGCCGGAATCCGTCATCGCCCTGACCTTCGTGGCCCTGGGCACCTCTCTGCCGGAGCTGGTGACAGCCATCACATCCCTGGCCAAGGGCCACGGGGCCTTGTCTCTCGGCAATGTGATCGGCGCGAACCTGTTCAATCTGGTGCTGGTCTGCGGCGTGTCCACAACCCTCTCCCCCTTCTCCATCCCCCAGAGCAAGACCATCGCGGGCCTCAACGCATCCCTGGTGGTGGACCTGCCCCTGATGCTCTTCGTCATGGCCTTCCTGACCCTGCCTGCCCTCCGCCGCGGCAAGCTGACCCGGGCCCAGGGAATCATCCTCCTCTGCCTCTACGCCGCCTTCTGCGTGTTCCAGTTTGTGGTGTAGGAAGCAAAAAATACGCGTGTCATTGCGAACCAGTGCGCACACTGGCGCGGCAGCCCGTTCTCCAATGGGATACGGATTGCCACGTCGCTGCGCTTCTCGCAATGACACGCGTTTTTTGCACCGCGGTGAACAAGCAATTCTCTGTAGGGCACGGCCGCTGGCAGACAGCTGCGTACTGCGCGGTACTGCCAAACGGCGCGTCGGGGTCGCCGCGCCCTACAGAGTAAGCTTGTTCGCAGCAATGACACGGGGTGATTTACGGCTTACTCAGTTAAAGCTTCCCAGCTGTTTGCCGGAGAGGACGTGGAAGTGGATGTGGTGGACGGTCTGGCCGGCCAGTTCGCCCACGTTGGTGACCACCCGGTAGCCGTCGGAGAAGCCCATCTCCTTGGCCAGCTCGGCAATGACGGCGTAGATATGGCCGACGACGGGGGCGTTTTCCTCCGTCACCTCGGCAGCCGAGGCGAAATGGGCCTTGGGCACCACCAGGAAATGGGTGGGAGCCATGGGAGAGATGTCATAAAAGGCATAGCAAAGGTCATCCTCATAGACCTTCTTGCTGGGAATCTCCCCGGCGATGATCTTACAAAACAGGCAATCAGACATTTGGGGTTCCTCCTTATTTGAATGGACAATGTACAATTGACAATGGACAATGAAGGTGTCCGCTGACGCGGACGATTGGAATATTGTACGAACTATTCTGCATTCGTAGGGGCGACCCTTGCGATCGCCCGCAGTGCGCACCATCGGGCGACCGCAAGGGTCGCCCCTACGGGGGTGTCCGATCGTGCAATTAAAATCAAAATCGTCCCGAAGGGACACATTCATTGTCCATTGTACATTGTCAATTGTCAATTATTCAGCAGGCTTTCTCGCTGACGTAGTCGTCCAGGGCTGCCATGGTGTCGTCCAGCTTCAGGACGTTGCTGCCGCCGCCCATGGCGCTGTCGGGCTTGCCGCCGCCCTTGCCGCCGCAGATGGGGGCCAGGTTCTTGATGATGTCGCCGGCCTTGATGCCGTGGGCGATGGCGTTCTTGCCGCAGACGGCCAGCAGGGTGATCTTCTCGCCCTGGACTGCGGCCAGCAGAGCCACCACGTCGGGGCTCCGGTCCTTCAGGAAGTCGCCCATCTTCCGCAGGTCGGCGGTCTCGATGTCGCTTCTTGTGACAGTGACCACCTTCAGGCCCTTGATCTCCTTGGCGGCGAACAGCGTCCGCTCGATCTCGCCGGAGAACAGCTTGTCCTTCAGCCGGTCCACGTTCAGCCGCATTTCCTTGGCCTCCTGGACCATGGCCCCGGCCTTGTGGAGCAGCTCCTTGGGGGTGGTCTTGAGAATCTCGGCGGCCTCGGCAACGGTCTGGTTCATCTGGTCCATCTGCCGCAGGACCTCCTTGCCGGTGTAGGCCTCGATGCGGCGGACGCCGGAGGCCACGGAGGACTCGGACTGGATGCGGATCAGGCCCACCTTGGCGGTGTTGTCCAGATGGGTGCCGCCGCAGAATTCCAGGGACCGGTCGCCCATCTTCACCACGCGGACCACGTCGCCGTATTTCTCGCCGAACAACGCCGTGGCGCCCAGCTTCTTGGCCTCTTCGATGGGCAGCACCAGGGTCTCCACGTCCATGCCGTCCAGGATCATGTTCATAATATCCTGGGTGATTTTTCCCATTTCCTCATGGGTCACGGCGGAGAAGTGGGTGAAATCAAACCGCAGATGGTCCGGCTCCACCAGAGAGCCGGCCTGATGGCAGTGCTCGCCCAGGACCTTTTCCAGGGCGGACTGGAGCAGATGGGTGGCGGAGTGGGCGCGGGCGATGGCCTGCCGCCGCTGCACATCGATGGAGGCGGTGACGGTTCCGCCCACCTGCATGGAGCCGGACTCCATGACGCCGTAGTGCATATACTTGCCGCCCTTGTTCTTCTGCACATCCCGGACCGCGAACACGCCGTCGGCGGTGCGGATCACGCCATGGTCGGCCACCTGGCCGCCCATTTCGGCGTAGAAGGGGGTCTTGTCCAGGACCACGATGGCCTCCACCCCGGCGGCGATGGCCTGCCGCTGCTCGTCCTCGGCCACGATGGCCAGGACCTGGGCCTGAGATTCTGTCTCCGTATAGCCGGTGAACTCCGTGGCGGGCATCTCCTGGCCGAAGTCAATTCCGGCCCAGCCCAGGTCGCCCAGGGCCTCCCGGGCCTTTCTGGCCCGCTGCCGCTGCTCCTGCATCAGCTGGTTGAAGCCGTCCTGGTCCACGGTCATGCCCTCTTCCTCCACCATTTCCAGGGTCAGGTCAATGGGGAAGCCGTAGGTGTCGTAGAGCTTGAAGGCGTCGGCGCCGGAGAACACGGTCTCCCCCGCCGCCTTGTGGCTCTCCAGCAGGTCGGAGAAGATCTTCATGCCGCCGTCGATGGTCTTGGCGAAGTTCTCCTCCTCCACCTGGATGACCTTGGTGATATAGGCCTGCTTCTCCCGGAGGTCGGGATACTGGCACTCGTTCTCATGGATGACCGTGTCCACCACCTGATAGAGGAAGGGCTCGTTGACGCCCAGGAGCTTGCCGTGGCGGGCGGCCCGGCGGAGCAGGCGGCGCAGGACGTAGCCGCGGCCCTCGTTGGAGGGCAGGACGCCGTCGCAGATCATAAAGGTGGCGGAGCGGATATGGTCGGTGATGACCCGGAGGGACACGTCCATCTTGTGGGTCTTGCCGTAGTAGGCCCCGGTCAGCTCGGAGACCCGGTTGGTGATGTTCATGACCGTATCCACGTCGAAGAGGGAGTCCACGTCCTGGCAGACCACGGCCAGACGCTCCAGGCCCATGCCGGTGTCGATGTTCTTCTGGGCCAGGTCCGTGTAGTGGCCGTTGCCGTCGTTGTCGAACTGGGAGAAGACGTTGTTCCAGACCTCCATATAGCGGTCGCAGTCGCAGCCCACGGTGCAGCCGGGCTTGCCGCAGCCGTACT
>CAMEIU010000031.1 GCA_945918815.1 uncultured Clostridia bacterium | reverse complement strand
GCCCACTGCCCGGTCGGAATGCAGTGCGGTTCCTGTGGGTTCGGATGCCTGGAGCTGGCGAAGCAGACCTATGCTGCCGCCTCCGCCCGAAGGGCCGCCGCGGTGCTTGTGGAGCCTTGCCAGGGCGCGGGAATCGTCCTTCCCCCCGCGGGGTACTTGACGCGGCTCCAGGCCTGGGCGAAAAGCGAAGGCATGCTGCTGATCGTGGACGAAATCCAGAGCGGCATGGGCCGCACCGGCCGGATGTACCGCTATGAGCAGGAGGGGCTGGAGCCGGATATGCTCCTGCTGGGCAAGGCTCTGGGCAACGGCCTGCATATCGCGGCCCTTCTGGTGCGGGAGCGGCCGGACGCGGCGGACCTCCATGCCCTTTCCGGCGGTGCGGGGGACGATCCGGTGGCCTGCGCGGCAGCCTGCGAGACGTTCCGGCAGCTGGAGCAGGGACTCCTGGCGCACGTGCGGCAGGTAGGGAATGTTCTGAACGACGGCCTACAGGCCCTGTCCTGCCGCCCGCAGATCCTTGCCTGCCGGGGTGCGGGCTTGATGGCGGCTGTGGAATTCAAGCAGGAGGCGGCGTGCGTCCGTGTGTCTGAGGCGGTGCAGGTCCGCGGCTACCTGCCTGGACGGATGGGAACTATCCTTTACTGTAAGCCGCCCTATGTGGTCGCGGAGGAACAGATCCGCGGCTTCCTGGCCGTGTTGGAGGCGGCGTTGGAGGCGACGGAATCGGAATGAAACAGGCTGGACTTCGCGATATGACCCAGGGCAGCGTGCTGGGTCATATGGTCGCGTTTGCCGTGCCGTTGCTGCTGGGAAATTTTTTGCAGCAGTTTTACAATATGGTGGACAGCTGGGTCGTCGGCAATTTCGTGGGCGATACGGCCCTCACCGCCGTAGGTGCAGGCTCTTCCATCGTGTACCTTTTTGTGTCCCTGTTTTCCTGCGTCGGGACCGGAGCCACCGTAGTGGTATCGCAGTTCTTCGGCGCCCGTCGGGAGGACCGTGTGCGGGCGGTGGTGGATACCATCTACCGGACCATCCTGCTGGCCGCCGTGCCGGTGACGTTGGTCGCCTTTTTCAGCACGGATTGGCTGATCGCGGTGATGAACGTGGATTCCGTGGCCGTGCCGGAGGCCAGACAATATATCAGCATTTTAGCGGTGGGCCTTGTCAGCACCATCGGCTATAACATCAACGACGGCATCCTGCGCGGTCTTGGCAACAGCCGTGCCTCGCTGCTGTTTTTAAGCGTGTCCGCCTGTGTGAATATTCTTCTGGATCTGCTGCTGGTGACGGTGTTCTCTATGGAGGTGGCCGGCGCGGCCATTGCCACCGTGCTGGCGCAGACCGAATCCTGGCTGGCCGGAATTGTCTATATTGGCAGAACCTATCCCGCGTTCCGAATCCGTCTGAAGGGCGTCCGGTTTGAGGGAACGCTGCTGCAGTCGGTCCTGCGCATCGGACTGCCGGCAGGCCTGCAAATGGCGACCATCTCCATTGGAGGCATGGCGGTCATGGCAAAGGTCAACACGTTCGGAAACAGCTATTCCGCTGGTTACACGGTGGGCCTCAAAATCGACAATTTTGTTTTCCTGCCGGTGCAGGCGCTTTCCAACGCGGCCACGGCCCTTGTGGGGCAAAATGTGGGCGCGGACCGGGAGGATCGGGTCCGGCAGGCGGCCAAGTGCGTGGTGACGGCGTGCCTCATTTGGTGCGCCGTGGGGATCAGCCTTCTCTGGCCCATCCGCCGGCAGCTTGTGTCGCTCTTTACCAGTACGCCGGAGACCGTCGCCTGCGGCGCGCAGTTCGTGGGCTGGGTCATGCCCGCCTACTGTCTGCTCTCCATCATTTTTTCCCTGAACAGCGTCATGCGCGGCGCAGGAGAGAGCCTTGTCCCCATGCTGGTGGCCGTCATCGGGCAGATTTTCGTCCGGGTCCCTGCGGTCTATCTGCTGGCCGGCTGGCTGGGACCGGACTACATGTACGGCGGCTTCGCGGTGGGATGGCTGGTGGGCGCGGCGCTGGCGGTAAGCTATTTCGCCTCGGGACTCTGGAAACGGCGCTGGTACGCGTCCAGGGACAAAAATGTTTGTAAAACAGGATAAATTCTCTTTATGGATTTGACAATTCTTTTGTAATTTGTTACCTTTATAGGGAACAATTCTGAAGAACATGGGGAGAATTACATGGTTGATAAAAACGTGATTACGCCATTGTACACCCAGGTGGCCAATGAACTGCGTAAGGAAATATTGTCGAACCGGTATGGGGAACACGGCTGTATCGGGACGCATGCCCAGCTGGCAGAGCGTTTTTCCGTCAGCCTAATCACCATCCGCAAGGCGGTGCAGATTCTGGAGGAAGAAGGCATCGTGGAAATTCTCCAGGGGAAGGGTACATTTGTCCGCAGCGCCGCGCTGGTGGACCCCTTGCAGGACCTGACGGGCATCAGTAATATGATGTCCTCCATGCAGATGGAGAACCAGGTCACGGTTCCGGTTTTTGAATTGCAGGATACGCCGGGCTGGATCCGGCATGATGTCCGGCGCGAGCTGGGAGAAAAAACACTTTTTGTCCGCCGGATTGTCAGCGTGGAAGGCATCCCTATGGCCAACGCGGACATGTACCTGCCGGGGAAGTTTTATACCCGGTTTACAAAATCAGACGTCGAGGAGCGAACCATCTATCAGATCTACCGGGACAAGCTGGGAATTGGGCTGGGCCACGGCAGACAGATCATCCGGGCGGCCGGCGCAAAAGGCGAGGTGGCCCAGAGCCTGCGGCTGCCGGAAAACAGCCCTGTACTCCAAATTGAGCGGAAGGCCTATGACGATCAGTCAAACCTGATCGAATACATGATTCTGACCTATGAGGCCAGCAAATACTGCTTTGAGGTGGAATTGGAGCTGAACAAGCAGTGATGGGTTCCCTCCTTCGCAGAATGGAGGAAGCATATGATACAGTGCGATTGGGAAGCGGCATATCCTCTGGTGTGGGACCGAAAAGACGGCCATCAGGAGATTATGAACTTCTCGGAAGGATATAAAGCGTTTTTGAATCAGTGCAAGACCGAGCGGGAGGCTGCGGCGCACATTGCCGCCATGGCCAAGGCCGCGGGCTATGCGGATATGGACGGCGTTCGGGCTGCGGGCGGAACACTGCGTCCCGGAGACCGGGTGCTCGCCCTGCGGCATAATAAGGCGTTGGCGCTGTTTGTCTGCGGGGAGGCGCCTTTGACGGATGGGATGCATCTGATTTGCGCCCACTTGGATTCACCCCGGCTGGACATTCGCCCCAATCCCCTCTATGAGGCGGACGGCCTGGCCCTGATGAAGACGCACTACTACGGCGGACTCAAGAAATATCAGTGGGCTGCCCTGCCCCTGGCTATGCACGGTGTGATTGTGATGAAAGACGGCGCACGGGTCGCTGTTTCCATTGGAGAGGCGGAGGACGACCCTGTTCTCTATGTCAGCGACCTGCCGAAGCACCTGTCCGCCCAGCAGTCCAAGCAGCCCATGGGGGAAGGGATCAACGGAGAAGACCTGAACATTCTGGTGGGCTCCATTCCATTGGAAAAGAGCGGCGAACAGGGCCAGGTTCGGAAAAATGTGCTGCGGCTTCTTCATGAACGCTACGGCGTCACAGAGAAGGACTTCACCAGCGCGGAGCTGGAAATCGTTCCGGCCGGGAAAGCGCGGGACGCCGGGCTGGACGCCAGCATGATCGCCGCCTACGGCCATGACGACCGGATCTGCGTGTACGCCGCCTTGCAGGCGATGCTTTTGGTGCGGCGGCCGCGCTATACCTGCTGCCTGCTGCTGGTGGACAAGGAAGAAGTCGGCAGCCAGGGCGCCAGCGGTATGAAATCCCGTTTGATGGAAAATTTGACCGCCGGGCTGCTGGAGCTGATGGGCGAGCAAAGTCCCACGGCTTTGCGGCGTTCTCTGGAGCACGCCCTGATGCTGTCTGCGGATGTGACGTTGGCTTATGATCCCAACCATCCCGAGGGCTTTGAGCCTGCCAACACCGCCCGGTTGGGCCGTGGGCCCGCCCTTACGAAGTATGCCGGTCATCTGGGGAAAAAGGACTGCAATGATGCCAGCGCGGAGTATTTGGCACTTTTGCGGGATGTATTCGACGATGCCGGCGTCTGCTGGCAGACCGGAGAGTTCGGAAAGATCGATTTCGGCGGCGGCGGGACCATCGCCCCGTTTGCGGCGGCCTACGGAATGCAGGTGGTCGACTGCGGCATCCCGCTTTTGAGCATGCACGCCCCCTATGAGCTGGCCAGCAAGGCGGATATCTATGAAGCATACCGCGCCTACGCCGCGTTCTACACCACCACGAGGAACATGGAAAACTATTTGTAAGGCAGACGAAGATTTAAGCCGTTCACAGGCAGGCAACTGCTTGTGAACGGCTTACTGTGGAATCAGGAAAAACATACACAAGTGAGCCGCCCATGCTGCGAAAAAGGTAGCGTGAGCGGCTCATTTATGCTACTTTTGAGAGAGAAGCAGTTCCTTTTGTTCACAGAGTGTTCCGTTTTTTGAGATGCTCCATGGCCCATATGCAGCCGTCTGATCCTGTCCATGCATTCACCAGTGGGACGCCCTCGCGGATTCTCAGGGTGCGGCGGATCTCTTTCGGGATGACGGCCCTCCCCAAATCGTTAATCTGCCAGACGATGCCTGCTGCTTTCACATTCCATCTCCCCTTGCTTGTCCCTTGCCCTGCTATTGTTTGTAAAAAAGTGGACTGATACCCGAGAAAGCAACGGCTGCGAGGATGAAATGTACAGGCAGGATTGACGTCTGCGGAAAAATGAAGAAACAGGGAAAGGGGGTGGAGACTGTTTTTTGAATGCACCGCTGGCCGCGCTGGGCGCAGGGGGCGGAACCTTATGCTTCGCGACCAAATCCGGCCGGAGGCTTTGGCGCTTTGAACCGTAGCCATTTTGGACCGTTCCTTTATAATAAAATACAGGCGGGAACGTCAACTGGGTTGTTTGGGACCGGGTCCCGGATAACGGTATTTTATGGAGGTGCGAGATGTTCAATATGAAGCCCATTCACTTTGGCGTCCTGGTAAAGGACATTGACAGCGCCATGGACTATTATTCCAAGAAACTCCAAATCGGTCCCTGGCAGTATTTCGGAGAATTGCAGGAAAACGCCGAGTATTACGGCAAGCCCCACAAGCTCTGCTACAAAGCCGCTATGGCGCCCTTCGGCGCGCTGAATTTGGAGCTGATCCAGCCGACGGCGGAGGGAAGCGTGTTCTACGATGCGCTGCAATCCCGCGGCGAGGGCATCCATCACGTCTGCATCGAGGTGGACGACATTGAGCAGGCGGAGGAAACCTGCAAGGCCATGGGCTTCCCCATCATCGACAGGGTTCCCATGTATGAAATGGAGCCGGGCTTCTCCCTGGGCTTCTGCTTCATCCACGGCGCGGTAGGCGGCCTCGATCTGGAGCTGGTCCAGGAAGTGCATACGGAGCCGGCCAACGGCTGATTTCCGGCGGTGCAAAAAATTTCCCCGCTGCGGCGTAGCTCAGCCGCGGCGGGGAAATTCCAATATCACCGATGATTTCTTACCGGCCCAGCAATTCTTTTGTAGCCTTGCAGACGCCGTTGTAGTCATAGCCGTAGTAAGCGTACACTTCTTCCGGCGAGCCCTGGATGAAGAACTCCGTGATGGGAAGGCCCAAACGCTTGACGGGAATTCGGAGAGACGGGTCCTCGCATTCCGAAACCACTTCCGCCACCGCCGAACCGAGGCCGCCGTTGACCATGTGGTCCTCGCATGTCACGATTCCCTTGGTTTCACGCATGGCTGCGTAGATCGCTTCTTTGTCCAGCGGCGCGATAGTGTGCATGTCGATGACCCTGGCGTCGCTTCCTTCCCTCTCCAGAAGCTCCGCCGCCACGACGCACTGGTGCACCCCGTTTCCGCAGCCGATGAGGGTGACGTCCTTGCCCTCCCGGGCGATGATGGCTTTGCCAATTTCATAAGGATAGTCGTTGGTTTTGTACACCAGCGGCTCCTCACCGCGGGCGCAGCGGACATAGATGGGGTGGGGATAATCCACGGCGGCCTCCATGACCTTTTCAATCTGGCCGGCGTCCGCAGGGGAGATGACCGTCATGTTGGGCATGGACCGCATAAAGGCGATGTCCAGCACCGCGGCGTGGGTGGGACCGGCGGCGGCCGTAACGCCGCAGTGGGTGCCGATGTAGGTGACCGGCGCGTCGTTGTAAGCGCCGTCCAGATAGACAAACTCAATGGCTCTGGTGCTCAGGAAGGGGCCGAAGGCCTGACAGAAAACGGTTTTTCCCGAGAGCGCGAGACCAGCTGCCAGACCGCAGGCGTTCTGCTCCATGATGCCGGTGTCAATGAACCGGTCGCCGAATTCCTTGCTGAACTTGTCCTGGACGCTCCCGTCGGGAGAGCAGTCGCAGTTGACCAGGCAGATGCTGTCGTTGGTTTTTGCCAGCTCGTAGATTTTCTTAATAAAAGCCGCCCGGGCAGAGCCTTTCGCCTCTTCGGCGCTCATTTCCCATGTGATCTTTTCCATGCCGCATCCTCCTTATTCCGCTTCCGCAATCAGTCGATCCGTTTCAGCCAGCTGGGCCGCCAGCTTGCTGTCAATGGATGCATAGGTTTCCTGAATCCTGTCGTCGCCGATGCCGCCGGCGTGCCATTTGGCCATGCCGTCTTCCATGTACTGCACGCCGCAGCCCTTTGTGGTGTGGAGAATCAGGCACACGGGCTTCCCGTGGCCGGGCGTGGAGGCGGGCAGATCCCGAAGGGCGGCGTACAGCTGCTTCATGTCGTTGCCGTTTTCCACCTCCCGCACATCCCAGCCGAAGGACGCGATCCGCTGGCCCAGGTTCTCGTCGCGGATGGTTTCTCCGGTCAGCCGGCAGCCCTGGCACTTGTTTTTGTCCACCACCAACACCAGGTTCCCGTACTGCTGATGGCCGGCCAGCATGATGGCCTCCCAGTTGGAGCCCTCTTGCAGCTCTCCGTCGCCGACCAGGCAGAACACCCGGCGATCGGACTTGTCAATCCGCCCCGCCATGGCCATGCCGCAGGAGACGGAAAGGCCGTGTCCGAGGGAACCACTGCAAATCTCAAAGCCGGGATTGTGGAAGCGGTTGGGATGCTCGCCCCAGCGGCCCAAATAGTTCTTGTACTCTTTCAGCAGATCCTCCATGGGATAAAGCCCGAGATTTGCAAAAATGCAGTACAGAATATCCGCGTTGTGTCCCTTGCTGAGAATAAAGCGGTCGCGCTCCGGGTCGTCCAGACGGTTTTTGTCCCAACGGAGGAACTGGCCGTAGAGCGCGGTTAAAAAGTCGCACGCGGACAGAGGTCCGCCCAGATGGGAATAGCCGGAGACATAGGTCAGGTTGATCAGGGCGCGCCGGTTTTCCGCCGCCTGCAATTGCAGCGCCCTTACGGTCTGCAGTTCTTCTTTTGTCAATCTCATTGCCATAGCAGTTACTCACCTCATTGATTTTCAGTTCTGTCCATCCAGTCAAGCTTTGAAAACTTGCGGTATAGTTTCATATTAGCATTGCGCGTTTTTTCTGAACATGTATGCGGCGCACAAGATTTGAAATAAAATTTGGTCCGTCCCGTCCAGGAAGAAAGGCTGGCAAAGCGTATGGACATGTGGTAAAGTAAAACAAAGCGGCTCACAGGCAGAATGGGAATGGAAGGGGATCCTATGAAATTAAGCGTCAATATCATCTATGAGAATCTGCCGTATTCCAAGCGGTATTTGTGGGATACGGAGGGAGAAAACAGGTCCATTGAAGATATCCTGTTCCTGTCCGGCGATTCTGCCCCTTTTACGGCGGCGCATCTCTATGTGGGGCCCTCGCCGCTGCTGCCGCCCCTGGATACCATCCCGGACCATACGAATTTCCTGTGCTACGGACAGCCGCCCGTTTCTTTGCAGGAACGGCTTCCCTTCAATCTGATCGTCATTGAGGAGGAAGTTCCGGTCTGGGCGCTGTTCAACCTGCTGCAAACCATTCTGGCCAAATACAACCGCTGGGAGCAGGCCTTGGAGGCGGCGGTGCAGTCCCTGGACGCCCTTGCGGCCTCCGGCGGCTGACGCCGCGCCATCGGTCTGATCCATTTGTATTGGGACGTCCGAAGCCGGTTTCATCCGGGACGGACGTCCCGCTTAATATCAAGACATTCCATGAAACACAAGGAGGCGCATGAGACGCCATGAGACAGATCACGTTTATCGGCGCAGGAAGCATGGGCTTCACCCGGGGTCTGGTGCGGGACATTCTGACCTATCCGGCCCTGCGCGGCGTCCACTTCTCTCTGATGGACATCGACCCGGACCGCCTTGCCGCCATTGAGCACGACGTCCGGCGAATCATTGCTGAAAGTGGCAGCGCCGCCACGGTCTCCGCCACGACGGACCGGACCAGGGCCATCATGGGCGCCGACGCGGTGATTTGCACCGTTCTGGTGGGCGGGACCAAGACCTTCCGCTCGGACCTGGAGATTCCGAAAAAATACGGCGTGGATCTCAACAGCGGCGACACCCGGGGCCCCGGCGGCATCATGCGGGCCCTGCGAACCATGCCGGTCCTGCTGGATGTCTGCCGGGATATGGAGCGGTATTGTCCCAACGCCGTTCTGCTTAACTATACCAACCCCATGAACATTCTGTGCAAAATCGTCGGCATGTCTTCCACGGTCCGCTGCGTCGGCCTGTGCCACAGCGTCCAGAATGCCGTGGAGAAGGTGGCGGAAATCACCGGCCTGCCTGCCGCCGAGTTGGATTATCTCAGTGCGGGCCTCAATCATCAGGCCTGGCTGCTGAAAATCACCCACCGGGGAGAGGACGTCTCTCCTTTGATCCGGCAGGCCATGGAGCGGCCGGAGGTGTACAACGAGGATCCCGACAAATGCGAGACCCTCCGCTTCCTGGGCCACTACTTCACGGAGGAGGGCGGCCAGAACAGCGAGTACAATCCCTGGTTCCGCAAGCGGCCGGACCTGGTGGCCCGGTTCGACCATGCCACCGGCTTCAACCCCGGCCGCTGGGGCTTTGAAATTGAAGCCTATGAGGAAAAGGACCACACCTGGAAGCAGTCTGTGGAGGAATGGAACCGCCAACCGCTGGATCTCAGGCGCGGCAGGGAATACGCCTCCGGGATCCTCAACGCCCTTCTGGGCGACCATACGATGATGACCTTCAACGGCAATGTTCTGAATAAGGGCTATATCCGCAATCTGCCCTGGGACGCCTGCGTGGAGGTGCCCATTCTGGCCTCCCGCCGGGGTCTGGAGCCTCTGGCGGCGGGAGACCTGCCAGCGCATCTGGCGATCATCAACCACACCAATGCCTGCTGCGAGACCCTGGCGGCGGAGGGGGCCATAGAAGGCGACATCAAAAAGATTTTCTGCGCCATTGCCAACGATCCTCTGACGGCGGCTGTCTGCTCCTTTGACGAGATCAAGGCCATGACGGAGGAACTGATGTGGCAGAACCGGGACTATCTGCCGCAGTTTCCCACCTACAAACTGGAATTCTGACAGAGTGAGGCGATTGTATTGACGGCTGCAAAAACAGGCGCGGGGAAAAGAAGCGTCATTCAGAAACGGAAGGAACGGCAGGGCGCGCTGTCGGTGCTGCCCGCCATGGTTGTCATTGTTGCCATTCAGGCGTACAGCATTATCACGGTTTTTTCAAAAAGCTTCACCAATTGGGACGGCCTGTTCAAAAATGATTTCATCGGCTTGCGCAATTATGCCGAGCTGATCACCCAGGGGCAGTTCTGGACCCTGCTCCTGAACAACTTCTTCTTCCTGCTCTACATCCCGGTCACCCTGCTGCTGGGCCTGATGGTGGCGCTGCTGCTGTACCAGGAATGCGCCGGCTGGAAGTTTTTCCGGGCGGTGATCTGCCTGCCGCAGATGCTGTCCTAGGTGGTTTTGGGCTTCCTGATCAAGGTGTTCTTCGGCTACTCCGGCCCCATCAACACGGCCTTGCAGGCGATCGGGCTCGGGGGATTGGCATTGGATTGGCTCAGCCATCCATGGCTGGCGCGGGGCGTCATCATGTTTGTACTGGTCTGGATCAACATCGGCTGGCAGGCCATGATCTTCACCGGGGGCCTGTCGTCCATCGATCCCTCGGTGCTGGAAGCGGCCACGCTGGACGGATGCGGCTATTGGAAGAGGATGTTCCATATTGTCATTCCCATGCTGGGCCGCGTCATCGAGTATTCCATTATCACCTCCATCATCAATGTGTTTACGGGCTTGTTCGCCATCATCTTCTCCATCACCAACGGCGGCCCCGGCTACGCCACGACGACCATCGACTATATGATCTATCTGAGGGCGTTTGTGATCGGCACGGACCTGGGCAAGGCCTGCGCCCTGGCGTTTATTCTGCTGCTGATCGTGGCCGTCATCACCGTTGTGGAGATGCGGATCTCCAACAAGCTGGACGATTGGAGCTGAGCCTATGAAGATTAAAAGCAAAAAAGCGCCCCGGACGAGCTGCGGGAGTACCCCAGAGAAGTGTCCGAACTGGATGTTTCGTTCCAATAGGAAGTCTCGCTGCAAAACATGTATAATTTCCAATTTACGGGAAATAAAGCCGGGGCAACTCTGAAAACGCCCTATCAGACTGCCTTCTTCCATCTGCCAAGCGGCATCCTGACGCCTGCCACTTGGCTTCATCAGCAATCCGCTTCGCGGCTTGTTTCAGATCCGCCCAGCAGCCCTTGTTTCAGGCCAATTGACAGGCAAAGGAGATCCATGTTAAAATAAGAAAAATTCCCGGATGAGAAAGGAACCTTGGAAAAGGAAGGAGGCTGTTCCGCAATTGTGCGGAATGGGGATAATGCCATGGCAAACTATGTGCTGCGGAGACCAGTGCTTCTCTATGAGACCATCGAGACATTGTACCAGTGGACAAACGATATCTCCGTGGAACGCAGGAAAGCGGACCTCTTCCGAAAGTATGGCGCCCACCTCAACGGTGAGGAAAGGCAGCGAATGGAAAAGATCTGCCAGGAGCTCCAAAAGGTATATGACATTTGCGACCAGCTCCCGGAGGATCCGGCAATGCAATACTATTTCGGTAAGTGGGAAACCGAGAGTCAATGGCAAAACATCTGCCTTGCAAAACTCATGGTTTACAGTTTTCTGGATATCCGGATCACCGACTTTGAGGACAGCCTGCGCCAGACCCTGGCATCAGCTGAGGCACGACTTTCGCGGCCGTTCCTGATCACAAATATCAACAGCGGCGGCATCAGCTTTCGCACCCCAGCGGAGGGGGAGACGGTACCCTCACTGATTGATCAGTTGGAGCAATTGGCGTTGGGCGAACAGTATTGCTGGAGAATCTATAAACTGTTGAAGGATTTTCCCAAAGCGCTTCAGGAAATGGCATCGCTGCTGAAGCCTGTGGCTCAGCAGATCGCGCCGGTGTTGGAGCGTGTATGTTCCCTGACAGAAAAAACCTACAACAACTGGAGTCAGTACTTTTCAGACCACTCCATCCAGGATTTGCTGGAAAATGTCACCAATCAGACGATCCGAGAGGATTCCCTGGATGTATATATCAATATCAGCCTGATGGCGGTGAGTGATATCCTTTTTACGTATGATACACAGGAGGAAAAGCCGTTTCACCAGCTCTATCTCGGTGTGCTGCTGAGCCTGAATATTCATCTTGAACGGTTGCAGACGACGGAGGAATCCATATGCAGTCTGTTGCGGGTTCTCGGCGATCGCAGTAAATTTGAGATCATGCGGCGTATCAGCCATAGTAGTACCTATTGTCAGGCGCTTTCCCGAGAGATGGGGCTTACGACGGCCACGATATCTCGTCATATGTCTCTTTTGTTGGATGCGGGCTTGGTTCGGGCCCAACGAAAGGAAAACCGTATTTACTACGTTTTGGAACGCCGAGCACTATCATCACTGCTTGACACCGTGAAAAGTATGTTGTTGGCTGAATGAGAGCGAGGAGGGTCAAACAACAGCGAGGTTCCGCACCCTGCGAGTTTTACCATATACCCTCTGGCAGCGTTGCGCCTGTTGCTGAAAAGCCGCCAACGAAAAACACCATATCACGAAGCGCCCAGTTCGGTCTTGTACTGAACTGGGCGTTTGTCTCCAAAGGCGGCTGACAGCTGTCTGATAGCGATGGATCGTTCAAAGGATTGGTTATGCGCAATTTCCATCTTTATCGGAAGAAAATGCATACAACATGTCATTTTTCCTTATTCCGTTTTTGCGTATAGCCGCCCTGTTTGGATAATTTTGTGGCCCTGGCGTGCTGGACTGCTTTTTATTTGCAGTTTTATTACAAGATTCATCAAGATACCTTGACATCACCTGCTTCAATGATTATACTTCGCTATAAGCTTATTATATATTACGTCAAAGCGTAATATGAGCGCTTCTGAATCCAGCAGAGCTTATCGAAAGGAGTATTACCATGAGAACGAAAGTTACATTCCGCCTGCTATCACTGGCTTTGTCAGTGATATTGCTGTTGGGCTGTTTCCCTTCAGCCATGGCCGCAGAGCGTTCCGATGTTCAGTCTCTCCATTTTACCCAGGTGGAGAATCATGAACAGGAAGCTTTTCCTATGCAGCAGGCAACAGCCAGTGAAGTGGACGAGGACGCCGACTATGCAGATACGGATATGGTCCGTGTCAGCATTGTACTGGACAAGCCCTCGACGCTGGAGGCAGGCTTTCCCACAGAAGGCATAGCGGAGAACAACTCTGCCATGGCCTACCGCCGGAAGCTTCAGACAGACCAGAATACAATTACACGCTCAATCTCACGGCAGGCACTGAACGGTGTGCCGCTGGATGTTGTGTGGAACATGACGCTGGCTGCCAATATCATCTCCGCCAATGTCGCATATGGTGAAATTGAAAAGATCGAGGCAGTGCCGGGCGTTGCCAGCGTGATACTCGAACAGCGATATGATCCGTGTGTACTGGAGCAGGAGGAAGCCGTGGATCCCAACATGTCTACCTCTACAGAGATGACCGGGGCAGCGACTGCCTGGGCGGCCGGGTACACGGGCGCCGGCAGCCGCATCGCGATTATTGATACCGGCACAGACACGGATCACCAGTCTTTTTCTGAAGCAGGATATCGCCACGCCTTGGAGCAGAATGCCCTGGAGGCCGGCCAGAGCACGGAGGAGTACATTGCCGGGCTTGATCTGCTGGATCGTGAAGAAATTGCAAGCAAGCTGCCGCAGCTGAACATTTACGAGACGGTTATGGGCAGAAATTACACGGCAGACGACCTGTATTACAGCGAGAAGCTGCCCTTTGGCTTTAACTATATCGACAAAAGCCTGGATATTACTCATGATAATGACGGCAAAAGCGAACATGGCTCTCATGTGGCCGGTATTGCTGCAGCAAATCGCTATATTCCTGATGGCAACGGCGGCTATACGAACGCACTGGAATCCGTAAAGACGCAAGGTACTGCACCGGACGCACAGATTATCACGATGAAGGTCTTCGGCGCTCGGGGCGGTGCCTACGAGCCGGATTACATGGTTGCTATCGAGGACGCGATTCTTCTGGATTGTGACGCCGTAAACCTCTCTCTGGGTTCCGGATTCCCAGGATGGAACCGTAATCAGGAAGATAGTTATCAGCAGATTCTGGAAAATCTCTCCGAGAGCGGCATTGTTGCTGTAATGTCCGCAGGCAACTCCGGAACCTGGATGGAAAACAGCAACAGTCCCACCGGAAAGCTCTATGCTACCGATATCAGCATGACCACCACCGGCACTCCCGGTACCTCGAAGAACGCCCTTTCTGTTGCGTCTGTGGACAATGTGGGCAATACCGGTCCCTACATCAAGTCCGGCGAGCGCATGATTTTCTATTCTGAAACAGAGTATAAGAATGCGCCTATGGACACTTTGGCCGGAGAGCAGGGCTATATCTTCATCGACGGCTTCGGCACGGAGGAAGACTTTGCAGCCGTGGGCGATGCCCTGCGAGGCAAGATTGCAGTTTGCTCCCGCGGTGGAAATGTAAGCTTCTTCACCAAGGCAATTAACGCCGTCAAGGCCGGGGCAATTGGGTCCATTATCTACAACAACCAGGATGGTTCCATCAGCATGGACCTCTCCAGCTACACTGAGAGTGCTCCCAGCGTATCTGTTACGCAAGCAGAAGGCGCTGTGCTGAGGAGCAATGCCGTCCCCGTTAGGGACGGCAATGGCGGGGTCCTTTACTACGAGGGAACGATCTATGTCAGCAGCGACGTGGCTGTCAGTCGGCCGGATGTCCAGGGTTATACCATGAGTTCTTTCTCCTCCTGGGGCATTCCCGGCAGCCTGACTATGAAGCCGGAAATCACTGCGCCCGGCGGTGGAATTTACTCCGTTAATGGCAAAGAGCCAGGTGGTAAGGCATACGAGAATATGTCCGGCACATCCATGGCTGCTCCCCAAGTTACCGGTATGGTGGCGCTTGCGGCACAATATATCCGGCAGGCTGGTTTGGAGGAAAAGACTGGACTTACGGCCCGCCAGCTGGCGCAAAGCCTGCTGATGTCTACCGCACAGCCCCTGCTGGATGAGGACAACGGCTCCTATTGGTCTATACTGCAGCAAGGCGCCGGACTTGCAAACATTGACGGCGTTCTCCGAGCGGACAGCTATCTTGTCATGGGCCAGGATGCCACCGCTTCCTGGGCCGACGGGAAGGTCAAGGCAGAGCTGGGTGACGATCCGGATCGAAGCGGCAGCTATGCCTTCCATTTCACGCTGCACAATATGAAGAGCATCGACCAGCGATATGTACTCTCTTCGGACTTCTTCACCCAGGGGCTTTTTGCGAAGGACGGAATTTCCTATTTGGATACTGCAACCACTGCCCTGGCTGCATCTGTGACCTATACGGTCGATGGCGTGAACTATGCGCCGTCTGCCGCACGCTATGATTGCGACCTTGACAATGATGGCGATACCGATGCTGGCGATGCCCAGATCATTCTCGACTACGCCGTCGGAAACCGCAGCAGCATCAAGCCTGTTGCCGATCTGGATAGCGACGGTGCTGTTACAACGTATGATGCCTATCTCCTGCTGCGGGATCTGCAGACCGGAACAATTCCGGTGAAAGGCGGCCAATCTGTAGAGGTTTCTGTGAGCATTACGCTGCCAGAAGCAGTGCGG
>CAMEIU010000030.1 GCA_945918815.1 uncultured Clostridia bacterium | reverse complement strand
GGGACATGGCGCGGTTGAGCAGAAAGGTGCAGGAGAAAAACAGCGATGACGCCGCGCCCATGGCCAGCGCCTTCGGCCAGGCGCGAACCGCGGTCATACCTTGACGACGGGGAAACGGTCGGGCAGGTGAATGCCCGCACGTTCATAGATGGCCGCGCCGCGGGCGCAGGCTTCCTGGAGAATGGCATCCTCGTCCAGGGTCAGAATCTTGCGGTCGCGCATCAGCCACCGGCCGTTGCACATGGTGGAGCGCACATTCTCCGAGCGCATGGCCGTGACCAGCGCGGCGATCCGGTCGTTGACCGGCATCATGGACGGACCGTGGGGGTCAATGACAATGAGGTCCGCCTTCTTGCCCGCTTCCAGAGAGCCGTAGAGCGCTTCGTCCATCAGCGCCCGGGCGCCGTTCTTGGTTGCCATGCGCAGGATATCCTGAGACGGTACGACCGTGGAATCCAGCCTCCAGCCCTTGTGAATGAGAGAGGTGAGCCACATCTCGTCGATCATATTCATGCGGTTGCTGGAGGATGCGCCGTCGGTACCGATGCTGACGCACACGCCTTCGTCCAACATTCTGGGAATCTTCGCGAAGCCCAGTACCCGCATGGCGGACGCCGGATTGTGGCTGACCTTCACGTCCCGCTTTTTCAGCAGCGACACTTCCTCGTTTGTCAGCCAGACCGTATGTACGGCCAGCAGGTTCCGGTCCAGAACGCCCAGCCGCTCCAGATGGGTGACGGTGGGTTCTCCATAGACAGCCTGGGTATACTCAATCTCACTCTTGGCCTCGGCCACATGCATATGCACGCCGACGCCGTATTGATCGGCCAGCTCTTTGGTGCGGATGATGAGATTGTCGGTGTTGTTGAAGATGGTGCGCAGGCCGAACCAGATCTGCACGCGGCCCTCGGCGGTGTTGTGGAACCGTTTGAGATCGTCCACCTGCTGGTCCAGCTCTTCCTCGGTGGTCTTCTGCCAGACGGTGGGCAGGCCGTCGCCGCAGTCCATGACGGATTTGGCCAGCTTTGCGCGGAGGCCTGCCTCGCTGACGCCGCGCACCATGCCGGAGACGAACTGTCCGCCGGGCTCGGCAAAGGAGGTCACACCGGAGCGAATCAGCTCCAGACAGCACATGAGCGTGGAGACATAGGAGTCCTCTTCGGTCATGTTGCTCTCATAGGGCCACATCCGTTTGTGCAGCCAGGTGATGAAGTCCACGTCGTCGCCCACGCCGCGGGAAATCTGCTGCGAAGTGTGTACATGGGTGTTGACAAAGCCAGGCAGCACATACTTGCCTTGCAGGTCGATGACCTCCGCGTCGGGCTTCACCAGACTGGGATCGATCTTGCCCACCGCGACGATGTTTTCGCCCTCGACCAACACGCCGCCGCCGTCGTATACCGTTTCCTGTTCTCCCATTGTGACGATGTATCCGTTTTTGAGATAGGTCTGCATGGTGTTCCGCCTCCATTTTTATATTTTTCATTCCGTATGCCGCTTGCGATATGGAATGCTTTGTGATATTCTGATGATAGAACCTATAATTGTTATAGGTTCAAGTCCCCAAATTCATTTTTGTAGGAAGTCACAAGCAGCGGCGCAAATAATGTGGAATCTTGTATTAAAATACAAATGTGGGAGGATTTTATGTTTTATGAAGGAATATTACAGCATCGGCGAGTTCGCCGCGATTTTTGACATGGATGTGCAGCTGCTGCGCTACTACGACGCGCGGGGCCTCCTGGTGCCGGAGCAGCGAAACCAGAACAATGGACGGCGGATGTATCACTTCGATCAGATCTATCCGCTGGCCACGATCCGGTATCTCAGAAGAGTGGGCTGCTCTTTGAAGCAGATTGAACGTTTCGTCCTGCACACAAATGTAGAGTCGAACCTGGATATTATGACTGAACAGGCCGACGCCCTTCGTCGACAGTGCCAGCAGATGATGGAGACTGTGGATGTGATCCAGAAAAAGCTGGATTTTGTCCGCCGGGAGACGCCGGAGACCTGCGGCTTTTCGGTCAAGCAGTATCCGGCGCGGCAGTTCGTTCCCATCGGCGAGGAGCTTCGGCTGTTTACCAGCGAGCTGTTTTATTTTTATCCTCTGGTGGGCTTCTATGAAGGGAGTAAAAAATGGTTCGGCGCGTATCTCTATGACGACTGCCATGGGGATACGGCGCCGCAGCTGCTGCCAGAGGGGGCCTGTGTGGAGGAAATCCCAGCCGGCCGGTATCTATGCGGCTATCATTGCGGACCGTATCAGAGCATTCAGGACAGCATTGACGCGCTTTTTGCCGCCGGACGGGAGCGTGGTTTCCGCTGTGACCGGCGGGTGGTCACGCTGAATATCATCGACCAGTTTTCCGAGGCCCATCCGGCAAATTACATTACGGCGCTGGAGGCGCGGATTCTGGAGTAGGATGTGCCCAGTGCGGCGGATCGCCGGGAAAACGTTCACCGAAGAAAAAACTGTCCCTCATCAGAGGGACAGACCAGGAACAGTCAAGCCACCGGCAAAGCCGGTGGCTTGACTTGAAAATTAATAAATAATGCTTATGCAGCTTCCTTGGCGGACAGGTCCAGGGTCATCATGACCTTGGCACCCATGGCGCGGGTGGCGCTGCCGCGGGGGCTGAAGTTATTTTCACCGGTGCCGGAGAGAATACCGGCGTTGGTGCAGTAGGCCACGCCGGCCATGGCCCACCCGGAGATGGCGTCGGCGTCCTTGTAGGTGACGGCGAAGGCGGAGATCGGGTCTGCGCCGTTGTACAGCGCGTAGGTGTACAGAATCTTAGCCATGGCTTCGCGGGTCAGCTTGCCGGTGGGCGCGAATTTGCCGTCGCCCATGCCGTCCACGATCTTATTCTGAGAGGCCCACAGCACGGCTTCGGAGTACCACTCGCCGTCCTTGCAGTCGGTGAAGACCTCAGAGACCTTGCCCTCCATGGCGGGAGAACCGGCCAGACGGTACAGCATGGTGACCAGCATACCGCGGGTCATTTCTTTTTCAGGGGAGAAGGTGGTGGCGGAGGTGCCGTTCATGATACCGTTGGCGTTGACATAGCTGACAGCCTCGGTGTACCAAACGTCACCCACATCGGTGAAGGGGGTCTTCAGGACCTTGATGCGGCCCTGGGCATTGGCGTATGCAGAAGGAATCTTGCCGCCCAGCGTATTCTGGATGTAGCTGATCAGAACCTGATTGTCCAGCATGATGCAATCCTTCAGCAGCTTGTTGTCCATAAACATGGTGAAGCCGTCGCCACCGTTTTTGATCATGTAGTTGTGGGAGGCCAGGGTATAGGTCTTATTCAGATCCAGAGGCTCGCCGCCGATCATCACGTTCTTGACGCGGTATTCGCCTTCCACGCCCACAAACATATTCTTCTCATCGAGCTTGACGGAGGACGGGATGTAGGTGTGAATCTCATAGGTCAGGCCGGAAACCTGCTGGAAACCTCCGTTTTCCTCGGGGCAGTTGCGGGCGCCCAGCTCCAGCGCATCCAGGATTTCCTGACCGGTGGCTTCCACCAGGCAGGCCTCGTTGTTGAACGGATGGACGTTGATGATGTTTTCATAGGTCACGTCGCCGGCCTCGATGTTGGCACGGATGCCGCCGCCGTTGACAAACGCGACGTCAGCGCCCAGGACCGCGCGGTAGGCGTCGGCGCAAAGATCGCCCAGGTTGGTTTCCGCTTTGCGGACTGCACGGTTGCCGTCCGCGCCGTTGATGGTCAGGACCACGTCGGACTTTGCCACCACGGTCTGCAGGATGCTGTCAAGTTTTGCCTGAATTCCCTTGACATAGGTGTCGGTTGTCTCGTCCTTGGCCTCGTATTCGGAGACCAGCTCCGTCTTGACAGAACCGTCGGCGGAGATGGTCACCTTGCCGATGTTCTTCAGCTTCGTGCCGCTGGAGGTCAGCGGAATCTCCACGCCGTCCTTGTTCTGGACCAGCATGGAGGGAATGGTCTTATGGGAGTGGGCGTCGATGAAGGCGTCGATGCCGGTGGTGTTGGCAATGACCACATCGGAGCGCCACTCGGTTGTGGTGCCTTCCATGCCCAGATGGCCCACGGCGATGACCACGTCGGCTTCCTTGGCGGCCTCGTCCACTGCCTTCTGCACGGCGTCATAGAGATCCTGGCCGTTGTTGCCCTCGCAGAAGCCATAGATGAAATTGCCCTTGCCGTCCTGGAAGTAGGTGGGGGTGGACTTGGTGAAGGTCTCAGGGGTTGCAATGCCCACGAATGCCACCTTCAGATCACCAAAGGTCATGACCTTGTAGGCGTCAAAGACGGGATCGCCGTTGGCGTCCACAAAGTTGCAGCAATAGTAGCCGCCCTTGGACTCCTTGGCAAGCTCCAGGAAGTTGTCCATACCGAAGTCGAACTCATGGTTGCCGGGGACCATGAAATCATAGCCAACCTGATTCATGATGTCCATCAGGTAAGCGCCCTTGGACAGGGTGCCGATGGCTTCGCCCTGGATGGCGTCGCCGGCATCCACCAGGACCACCTGGTTTCCGGCAGCTTCCATTTCTGCCTTGTAGGCAGCCAGACCGGCGTAGCCGATATTGCCGTCTACACCGCAGTGTACGTCGTTGGTGTAGAGAACCACAACGTCGCCAGTCGCCTCCGCTGCAAAGGCGGTGACCGTCAGGGCAAATACCATGCAGACAACCAGCAGCAGAGAGATCAGCTTGGAACTTCTTCTCATTTGATTACTCCTCCTGTTCATTTTATTTGGGGGTCGTTCCTGTGAACAGTTCCATTATACTATATGCAGGTGGAAAGTGAAATCCTTTTTTGTGTTAATTTCAAGAAAATTCAATAAAAAAAAACGCCGGACAAAATTCCATGCTTTCAATCTGGAAAAAATAGAGTATAATAGGAAACAAATCGTGGAAAGGATGCGTCTTTCATGGCAGAACAAAACAACAAGCTGGTCCTGGCCGTGCTCCAGGAAGAGGACTATGACGAGACCGTCGCGGCTCTGAATCTGCACGGCTTTTTTGTGACGAAGCTGTCCTCCAGCGGCGGCTTTTTGAAGAAGAAAAACATCACCATTCTCGTCGGCGTGGAGGCCTCCCGCTATGTGGAGCTGATGGATCTGCTCCGGGGCCGGGCAGGGAAGCGGCGGAAAACCGTCTATTCCACCCCGACCATTCTGCCCGGCGGCGGCGTCGAATCGGTCCAGGCCGCCATTCCCGTGCAGGTGGAAACCGGCGGCGCCACGGTGTTTACCCTGGCTCTGGAAGGTCTTGAAAAGCTGTGAGGGAGGCAGCCCATGGCAGTTTTTGAATTTCCCACCCGTGTGGCCTACACAGACATCGACGGTCAGATGGCCCTGACCCTGCGCGGGGCCATGACCATGATGCAGGAGGCGGCCATCGTCCACGCCGCCCAGCGGGGATACTCCATTTATGACATTCCCCGGACCCATGTGATCTGGATGCTGGTCCAGTGGCGGGTGCGGATGGTGGGCCGGGCCATGTGGAACGACGATCTGGTGGTGGAAACCTGGCCCCGGTCCATGGCCCGTGTGACCTCGGACCGTGATTTCCTGCTCCGGGATGTCCAGGGCCGCACCGTCGCCGTGGGCCAATCCACCTGGATTCTGGTCAACACCGACACGGGCCGCGCCACCCGCATTACGCCGGAGATTGAGGCCGCTTTTGATCTGACGGACCGGGACGTGTTTGACACGCCCCTGGCGGAGCTGCCGGAGGGGCCCGGTGAGACCACCTTCCGGGGCGCAGTCCAGCACCGGGATCTGGATACCAACCGGCATATGAACAATCTGGTCTATCTGGACTATGCGCTCCAGGCCTTGCCGGAGGACCTCAGGGACCGGAGCTTCCCGGAACTGGGCATCCGGTATTCCCGGCAGATGCGCCTGGGCGACGAGATCCAGTGCGTTTTCCACCGGGGCGAAGGCTGCCACCGGGTGGATCTTTGCGGCGGCGGCACGGTTCACGCCGCAGTGACCTTTGTGGAATAGGAGAAGGAATATGTACTTATTTACGGTGTTTCAGAACGGACAGGAAAAGCTGGCCGCGGCCCAGCGAATGGACGGGCCCCTTTACAGCCTGGAAGCCTATGGTCTTTGCTTCCGGGATATGAACGACCTGATTGACCGCGTCACCCCGGCGCAGATGGAGCTGCTCCGGCAGCCGCCGAAGGCCAAACCCATGGAGGACTATATGCTCTGCGCCCCCATTCCCAGGCCCAAGCAGGACGTGCTGTGCCTTGGTATCAACTACAGCGATCACGCCCGGGAGGCATCCCGGTTTGACGGCGAGGCCTTCGGTGGCCAGCGGCCTGTGCCCATTTTCTTTGCCAAGCGGGTCAGCGAAGCTCCCGCTCCCGGCGAAACCATTCCCTCCTACCAAGGGCTGGTGGACAGCCTGGATTATGAGGTGGAGCTGGCGGTGATTCTGGGGAAAACCATGAAAAACTGCCCGCCGGAGCAGGTCCGTGAGCATATCTTCGGCTATACGGTTCTGAACGACATCAGCGCGCGGAATCTGCAGACCCAGCACAAACAGTGGTACCGCGGCAAGAGCCTGGATAAGTTCACGCCCATGGGCCCCTGCATCGTCACGGCCGACAGCATTCCCTGGCCGGTGGATTTGGAGATCGAATGTTATGTAAATGGAGAACTGCGCCAGAAGAGCAGGACCCGCAATCTCATCACCACCATTGACGAAGCCTTCTCCATGTTCAGCCAGGGCCTGACCCTACAGGCCGGGACCATCCTGGCCACCGGCACCCCCGCCGGTGTCGGCATGGGCATGACCCCGCCCCAATTCCTGAAGCCCGGCGACGAGATTCTCTGCCGCATCGAAGGAATCGGCGAGCTGCGCACGGTCATCGGGGATTAAGCAAAAAACGAACTGTAGGGTGCGGGAAGGTGAAGAGAGGCCAGCCAGGACCGCGACCCGACGCTCCGTTGGGAATTTGGTTCTGGGATGCAGCTGCCAACAAGCGGCACGTCCGGTGGCCTTGCCCTACAGAGAGTTTTTTCGTTCACCGGGATATATACAAAAAACGCATGTCGATTGCCAGGAGCGCAGCGACATGCGTTTTTTGCTGAAAACCATTCAATCAGAGATCGTGACTTCCGCGCCGGGATCGCCGGTGATTCGCAGGGCATAGACCTGGGCGGCGGTCAGGTTGGTGAAGGAAACGCTTTTTCCCAGCTCCACATCCGCCAGCATAATGTGATCCTCCCGGCTCTCCGGCGTCAGCATCTCCACATGGAGAGATGCGCTGCCGGAGCAGTTTTTGATTTTGATCTTTGTGGAATTGGTCCGAAACAGGCGGCTGTAGCCGGTCAGCTGGGAGACCGGCAGGGTCAAAGATCCCTCTTCGGTCAGATCGTAGGCCAGATCTGCGTAAGGGCCGCCTACATGGGTCTCAGCCGCTTCCTCCGTCTCGACCCGGAAGGCGTAGCAGCAGTCTTCAAAGATCACCCGGCAGCGCATTGTCTGCGCTTCCGGCAGGAACCAATAGAACGAGCCGTCCGAATCTCGGTTCAGGACCGTTGTTTCCTCCGCGCCTCCATTGGGAGAGAGGCCGACGGTCAGCGTCCTACTGTCCAGATCCTCCAGATCCAGAATCAGCATCTGCTGTCCGATGGGAAGAGATATGGACGGCAGTTTGTCTTCCACCGGGATCTGCCCGTCTGGATACAGCTCCGGCCAGATCACCGAGACCCAGGAAGCGCCCCGGACGCGGAGGCCGTCGGAGACATTGATCGGGTAGGAGCTGCTTTGTCGGACTGGAAACCTAAGTTCATACTCCTCGACGGATGCCGCATATTCCAGCCGGAACAGCCACCGGACTTGATCCTCACTGCCCACGGTCAGATACAGCTGTCCCTGGCGCGTGACCATCAGATAGTGCGTCAACTCCTGCGTGGCTCCGCTGTCCTGCCGCCGGACCTCATAGACCGCCGTGACGTCGTACATGATCTCCTGGACCGTGTTGTTGGAGGGATCGAACAGGGCGTTTCGTTCCTGCCGGTCCATTTGGACCGATGCCAGGGTCCCCACATAGGTCCAGTCCTGGCCGTAGATCAGGTCCCGGCCCTCTTTGTCTCTGGCATAGAGGTCGCCGTCCGGCAGGATGGCATATTCCGGCGCCGTGTCCTCTGTATAGGCAAAATTATACATGGGCGCGTCATAGCGGACCTCCCGGACCGTATACCGGGCATTCCAGTAATCGGAATCCGTGTCCGCCGTCCGGTCAAAGGTCAGGAACAACCCCAGAATCACAACGGCCAAAACGGAGATCAAAACAACCCAGAAAGCCGGTTTTTTGTAGCGGAGGATATGCCGGATTCTGCCGCTGGTGTCGCCCTCGCCGAAGGCCAACGGCGCACCGGCCAGGATTCTTCGTCCCGTGGCCAGCCGCAGCAGGGAAGCGGCATAGTCCGCCTCAATCTCCGGTCCCAGCTTTCGCACCACCGCCTCGTCGCAGGCCGTCTCCATATCCTTTCCGAAGGATACAAAAGCCAACCACACCAGGGGATTGAACCAGTGGACAGTCAGGGCCAGGAAGGCCAGGGCCTTCCACCAGGGGTCGCCCCGGCGGATGTGGGTCTGCTCATGGGCCAGAATACAGTCCTGCTCCTGCTGGGACAGGGAAGAGGGCAGATAGATTTTTGGCCGCGCCAGTCCCAGCACAAAGGCCGTTTCCAAATGGTCGGCCAGATAAATATTGTCCCGCAGCCGGACTGCTCCCACAAGCCGCCGTTTCAGCCGCAGCAGAGAGAACAGACTGTAAACCGCCAGAACAGACATCCCAAGCATCCATAGGCCGCAGCAGATTTCCCGCCATCCAATTTCCCGCGGGGCCGTCGTCTGGACCGTGGCCTCCTCCATTGCTTGGGCTGGTTGCTCCGGTGGGACGCCCGGATCTGTGGTCCCATTGTTGGTCTTCCCGGCAACAGAAGGAAGGGTCACCACTTCCATTGTCTCCACATAGGCGGAAGCAGTCCGGGAGATGCCTCCAAACCGGCTCTCCGGCGACCAGGGGCACAGCAGCCGGAACAGCACTGCCAGCCACAGGACGCAGGTCACGGCCCTTGGTGCTTTTTTCAGCAGGAGCCTCCCCAGCAGTACCGCCAGAATCACCGCGCTGCCCACGGCGCTCATGCTCAGAATCTTCGTGAAGACCGGAATCATGGCTGCCTCCTGCTCTCGTCAATGAGCGCCTGCAAAGCCGCAACCTCCTGGTCCGACAGCTTTTTCCGCCGGGTAAAGGCTGCCAGGAACTGGGGCAAGGAACCGCCGAAGGATTCTTCCAAAAATTCCTCGCTCTGTCTGGCGTCAAATTCCTCTTTGGAAAGCAATGGAATTACAGTGCCGTCCCGGTTTTCAAACAGGCCCCGCTGGCACAGCCGCTTGAGGACCGTGTAGGTGGTGGACTTTTTCCAGTCCAGCTCCTTTTCACAGAGCTTTACCAGCTCACCGGAAGAAATGGGCGCGTTGGCCCAGATCAGATCGGCGAACCGCGTCTCCACCACGCCCAACCGATATTCTGCCATCAAAATACCTCCTTGGTCTACATTTTGTAAACTTACGCTATAAGTCTACAACATGTAAACCAAAATGTCAAGCAAAACCGCAGAGAAAAATCCCTGCGGTTTGATTGTATGTAAAGAAAGAATGAAAAGACTTCTGCAGGGCACGGCCACTGGACGTGCCGCTGTATGCAGCTGCGTTCTGGAACCAACTGCCAAACGGCGCGTCGGGTAGCCGCGCCCTACAGTTTTAGTTTTTCGTATCAGCACGAGGGTGCGTGTCAAATGTAATCTATTTCGTGATCTCTGCCTCGATGGCAAGACATTTTACACCATTAAAGGGCTTGTCCTGGCTGTAGCCCAGATAATTCTTGCCCAGCAGGTCAAACAGGCTGCCTCTTGCGGAGAATTCCGGCAGCTTGCCAAGAAGCTTGCCGTCCCGGTAGAGGTAAGAGGTCTGGACCGGAGTTGCCAGCATACCCTCCGGCGTGCAGTCGCCGCCGCTGGCCATGACCACAAAGGCGGCGTCCCGGCCCTGGAGCAGCTCCTTCAAGTCCTTGCCGCTGGAAGAGAAGCGCATGCCGGGAACGCTCAGCTGGGGAAGATCGTTGTAGTTTCCGCCGGCAGAGGCCGTGTTGTCCGCACCGAAGTCCGCGGCGGTCTTTTTGTCGGCGTAGGGCCGCAGCAACACGCCGTTCTCAATCAGCGCGCATTGGTCGCCGGGCAGGACGGAGCCCTCGGCGTCGAAGAAGGTCTCGCCCAGGTTCTCCGCGGTCCGGTCCACATACAGGGAGACGGCCGGAGAGAACAGCTGCTGTCCGGTCTTTCCGGAGAGCAGGGAGGCGTTCCGGTGGAACAGCTGCCCGTTAAGGGCCTGCGCCAGGGGATCCGTCACCAGATTGGTTTCGATGATCAGAGGCAGGGTTTTGACCTCCGGCAGGGGGACGGCCTTGGTGTGGGCCGCCATGACCTGAGACGCGTCTTCGAAAATCATATCCACATCGAAGGTCCGGCCCACATACTGGGCCGCCGAATCAAAGACCGCCGCGGAATCCACGTCCTTTGCCAGCAGGACGACGGAATAGACCAGGTCTCGGGAGTGATAGTCCAATCCGGCGTCGTTGGTCAGGGTGACGGTCTGCTGGGTCATATTGACCTTGTTGGAGAAGATGATCCGGGGAAACGCGGCCCGGAGCCTTTCCAAAAGCTGCTCCGTCCGGGCGGTGAAGGTCCGGCTGTCCAGAATTTCTTCCCGCCGGTCCTCCTTGCGGACCTGATTCTGCGCCGGCGCATAGGGGTAGGGGACCTTCCGTTCCAGATTGGAAACGGCCTGCGCCCAGGTGGCATGGCTGGCCTCGCCCAGGGTTCCGGCAATGCCGATGCAGCCGCCTTCATAGACCCGGCAGCCGGATTTGACGATGTGCTTGCGGCGGATGGAGTCCACAAAGCCCTGCGTCACATTCAAAGAGGTCTCCACAGTTTCAATTCTGTATAATTCCTTGATCATGGTTCTGCCTCCTTACTGCACCTGAATGTCCCGGACCCGCACATAGGGGCCGCCGAAGGCCACCCGCAGGGGGAATTGCTCCATCTTGCCGCAGCCGCCGGTGGACTGGGAACAGAGCTGCCAATCCTGAGACAGACTGTCGATCTTGTGCAGGGTCTCCATCACGTTTCCGGTGATGACGGCGATGCGCACCGGCTCCGCCAGCTTGCCGTCCCGGATCCTATAGGCCACGTTGGGCGCGATGGTGAAGGTAGACATGCCGGAACCGTGTTTGAAATCCTGGATATAAACGCCTTCTTTTACGCCTGCGAACAGCTCCTCCACGGTCTGGTTTCCCGGGCCGATGCAGGTGGAGGTCATGCGGACGATGGGCTCGAACTCAAAGGTGACGGCCCGGGCGTTGCCGGTGACGTCCTCCTCCAGAGCGGCCGCCGTATAGGCGCTGTGGAGGCGGCCGGTTAGAATGCCGTCCTTGATCAGGTAGGTCTTGCGGGCCTTGGTGCCCTCGTCGTCATAGGGCACATAGCCGGAGCCGGTGGGAACGCCGGTGTCGTAGATGTTCAGAATCTCCGCGCCCACCCGGGTGCCCAGGGCCCATTCTCGGCGCATGGTCTCGTCACCGATCATAAAATCACTCTCGGACTTGTGGCCGAAGCTTTCATGGGCGAAGACGCCGGCAACCAGGGGAGAGAGAATGCAGGTGTAGACGCCGGGCGTCACCGGCACGGCATTGTGGGCGTACTGCCAGTCCTCCGCCAGCTTTTTGCGAAAGCTGTCCTGCAAGTCCGTAACCTCCGCGAAGGTCTCCCGGTATTCGTGCTGGGCGTTGGTGAAGGGCGTGCCGCCGCAGCCGAAGGTGTAGCGCATATGGATGCTGGCCCGCTGATAGTCAAAGGTCACGTCGGCACCCAGGCTGGAGACAATGTGCTTCTCCGTGTGGGTGTCAAAATAGGAGAGGACGCTCATCTGCACGTCGTCCAGCTCCTGCACCACCGGCAGGTACCGTTCCAAGGCGGCCACCTTGTCCACATTGCTGATCTTGGACACGTCCGTGTCCTGGTACCGGAGGCACACGTCCCGGTTGGCCTCCAGACGTTTCACCACGGGATCGCGGAGAATGTCAGGATTGGGCGCGGCCATGGCGGCCAGGCCGTCGATTTCCTCCTGCACGCTGTTCAGGTCTGTGGTCGCGCTGTAATACCAGCGGCGGCCGTCAAAGACGCGGATAAACGCGCCCTGTTCCAGCGCGGTCTTGTTCTGCTTCAGAACGCCGTTCTCAAAGCTGATGGTGGTGCTGTAAACCGATTCATAGCGGACGTCGGTAAACAGCCCGGCGGGAAATTCCATAAAGATACCTCCTTGTTTTTTGTCCAGCATAGCACGGTTCCGAGGGGAACGCAAGAAACCGTTAGTTGTTTCTTCCGTTGAGCTTCTCAACCTCGCAGATGGTCAGAATCCCGTCCGCCACCCGGAAGCGGAAATCATAGCCGCCGAAGGCCACGCCGTAGATCCGGTCCGGGTCGTTTTGATAGCACGGCCTTGGATCCTGGGCCAGCATACCGAACACCGGTTCCCGCAGCCGCTCCGGCACCATAGCCAGCCATTGGTCCGGGAACACCACCTCCAGGACATAGTCCCGCACGGGATCGGAAAAGCCGCCGACGGCGTCGGGATGGCTGTCGGTGAAGGGAAGATAGGGCTTGATGTCCACAATGGGTGTGCCGTCCATGAGATCGGCTCCGGCCACATGGATCACAGGTCCTTCCTTGGTGTGCAGATCGATGCCCAGGAGCTTCACCGAGGAAAGGCCGATGGGATTGGGCCGGAAGGGAGAACGGGTGGCAAAGACGCCCATGCGGGTCTTTCCACCCAGCCTCGGCGGCAAGACCGTGGGAGACCAGGTATCGCGCATGGCCTCGGAGAACACCCAGAGGAGCCACAGATGAGAATAGCCGTCCATGCCCCGCAGCGCGTCCGCGTTCCGGTACTCGGGCTCAAAGATGATGACAGATTCTACCGCTTCCACTAAACCGCTCTGCCTGGGAATGCCGAATTTTGCGGTGTAGTCGTTGTGGATGCGGGCGATGGACTTCAAAACTGGCAGCTCCATAAAAGGCCTCCGTTCCTGATTTGCATCTATCATACCACGGCGCTAAAAAAATTACCAGAGTCTCTTGACAAGCCTGACTATGGGCCATATAATTTTTATGTTAACCAAGGGAAGAGAGAAGCAACTGCATCCAGCCCTGCGCAGAAGAGGCCTTCTACGGGGGAATTTTTTTCGGAAAATTTTGTCGAAGGGTGCAACTTTTTGGCGGCGGGTCTCGTCAATACATTGAACGCATGTTTCTGTTCCATGAGAAGAATTGAAAAGGAACTTTCTATATATGGTCTTCAGCAGCTTGGAATTTTTGTTCGGCTTTCTGCCGGTGTTTATGATCGTCTATTATCTGCTGCCGACTTCCTGGAAAAATGGCTGGTTGCTCCTCGGAAGCCTGGCGTTTTATACCTACGGGACCTGGTCCCATCCGGTGCATCTGCTGGTCTTGCTGGCAGGCGTGACGCTGAATTACGCCCTGGCCCGCGGCATCGACGGCGGCCGCTTTCGGAAGCTCTGGTTTGCCGTGGGGCTTCTGGCGGATCTGGGATTGCTGTTCTATTTTAAATATGCAGCATTCTTTCTGGGGGCTGTCAGCGACGCGCTGCATCTGGGCTGGACGGTTTCGGAGCAGGTGCTTCCTTTGGGAATCAGCTTTTTTACCTTCCGGGCCGTCTCCTATCTGGCGGACGTCTACCGGGGCAAGGAACGGGCGGAGCGGTCGCTGTGGTCCATCGGAAACTATTTCTTTCTGTTTCCCACGGTGGTATCCGGCCCGCTGGTCTGTTACGGCGACATCCGGCAGCGGCTGGCGCAGCGCGGCGTTGGCCTCGCCGCCGTGGACCACGGCCTCCGGGAATTCGTCATCGGTCTTGGCCTCAAGGTCCTTCTGGCCGATCAGATCGGGAAGCTCTGGAGCGACGTGGCTTCCATCGGCTACGACAGCATCTCCACGCCCTTGGCCTGGATGGGCCTGATCGCCTACAGCTTCCAGCTCTACCTGGATTTTTACGGTTATTCCCGCATGGCGGTGGGACTGGGCCTGATGTTGGGCTTCCAGCTGCCCAGGAATTTCTGCTATCCTTACACAGCCCGTTCCATGACCGAATTCTGGCGGAAGTGGCACATGAGCTTGGGCCAGTGGTTCCGGGATTATGTCTACATTCCCTTGGGCGGCAGCCGGGAGGGACGCTTCAAAACCTTCCGCAATCTGTTTGTTGTCTGGCTCTGCACGGGTCTGTGGCATGGGGCGGACTGGAACTTCCTCTTGTGGGGCCTGATTTTGTTTCTGCTTCTGGCCATCGAGAAGGCCGGTTGGAAGAATGTGCTGGACCGTCACAGAATTCTGAGCCGGATCTATATGCTCCTGACCATTCCCTTGACCTGGCTTGTGTTTGCCATCTCCGATCTGGGGCAACTGAAGACCTACTTCCTGCGGCTGTTCCCGGTGAACGGGCAGCTCCTGGGGGCCTATACCAAGGATTTCCTCAAATACGGCAAGATGTACGGCGTCCTGTTGGTGATATGCGCCCTGTTCTGCACGCCGCTGCCGCGGCGGCTTTACCGCAAGCTGTCCCAAAGCCCGTGGGTGATCCTGATCCTGCTGGTGATTTTGTGGGGAAGCCTGTACTGCCTGTTCCAGGGGGTCAATGATCCCTTTATGTATTTCCGCTTTTAGGAGATTTCGATGAGAAAGAAAAAGAAAAATTATTACGGCTGGTTTCCGGCTTTGTTTTTTCTGACACTGTTCTGCTGCCTTCCGAAGACTGTGTCCGCCCTCCGGGTTGCCCAGCCCCAGGAGACACCGCCGGTTGTGGAGACCGTGCCGGAGACGCCGGAAACAGAGCTGCCCTCGACACCGGAGACCGCCCCAGAGGCAGAGAAACCGGTTGAACGCCCGGAGAAAGAACCCTCGTCCCAGCCCCAGGAGACGCCGGAGACGCCGTTGGAGGAACCGCCGGCAGAAGCGGCAGAGGAGACGCCCGAGATCACGGCAGGGGAGCCGTCCGAAGCGCCGCAGCCGGATATGCCTGAACCGCAGCCGGAGGAACCACCGGAAGAGGTCCCCCAGCAGGAGCCAGTCGAGGTCCAGAAGGAGATCCCGCCGCTGGAGGATGTGTCCAAAGACACACTGGATAGCTTTTTTGCAGATACCTTGTTCATCGGTGATTCCCGCACTGTGGGCCTGTGCGAATATTCCGGCCTGACCACGGCGACCTTTTTCTCGGATGTGGGCATGAGCGTCTACAGGGTGCTGACGAGCCAGGTCTCCGTATCCGGCCAGTGGCAAACTACTCTGGGGGAGCTTTTGGAGCAAA